>CAYYOU010000006.1:0-21028 GCA_964473425.1 uncultured Candidatus Izemoplasmatales bacterium
TATAAAATATAAAAAAAGTAGTGCAAAAAGAGAAAATTTGACACTACCTATAATTAGATGAGGTGATAATATGACAAAGTTTACTGAAGATGTCTTGGAGATAATAAAAATGATACCTAAAGGCAAAGTAATGACATATGGACAAATAGCAGCGTACGCAAATAATCCAAGAGGTGCAAGACAAGTAAGCAGAATCTTACACTCAATGAGTTCTTCACATAATTTACCTTGGCATAGAGTAATCAACTCTAAAGGTACAATTTCTCTAACAGGTGAGGCTGGATTTATTCAAGGAGCTATGCTTTCTGATGAAGGAATTGAAGTTATCAACAAGAAGATTGATTTAAGAAAACACTTGTATAAAATACTCTAAAATTGATTAGTAAAGCACTATCTTTTTAGTGCTTTTTTTGGTATAATTTAAGTAGGTGATTGAATGAAAAATTTACTAGAAAAACTAAACTTAAAGCAAAGAGAAGCTGTTCTTAAAACTGAAGGTCCAGTAATGGCTATCGCAGGAGCAGGAAGCGGTAAAACAAGCGTTCTTACAACAAGAATCGCTTATTTAATATTTGAAAAAAATGTCCATTTTGAGAACATTTTGGCAATTACATTCACTAATAAAGCAGCAAATGAAATGAAACATAGAGTGCATGAAGCAACAGGAATCAATACATCACAAATGTGGATAAGTACATTTCATTCAATGTGTGCAAAAATACTTAGAGAACACATTGATTTTTTAGGGTATAAAAAAAACTTTCAGATAATAGATGACGATGATGTTACTCAACTTATCAAAAGCATATTAAAGAAAAGTGGATATGATATAAAAGTGTATAATCCAAAAGTTGTAAAAGGATATGTCTTAAAGCTTAAGTTTGATATTTCATTACTTGCTGATATAGAAGAACCATTTAAAAGTGTGGTTAAGATTGCATTTAAGAAATACCAAGATAATTTGTTTAGAAATAATCTAGTTGATTTTGAAGATTTATTAGTATTAACTATTAAACTACTTGAATCTAACGAAGAGTTAAGAAAATACTATACAAAGAAGTTTCAGTATATACTGGTTGATGAGTTCCAAGACACAAATAATGTTCAATACAGACTTATTAGTTTATTGGTAGGAAAGAACAAAAACTTATTTATTGTAGGAGATGAAGATCAGAGTATTTACGCATTCAGAGGTGCGAATATTGAAAACATTAATAAGTTTAAAAGAGAATACCCAGATTATCACTTGGTTCTTTTAGAAGAAAACTATAGAAGTTCAAATACGATACTAAGCGCTGCAAATCAGATTATTAAAAATAATTCTAAGAGAGTACCTAAAACCTTGTTCTCAAATCTTGGTGACGGAGCAAAAATAGTTCATTTTAAGGGAGTTACCGCTAGAGATGAAGTGGAATTTGTTGCTCTTAAAATCCTAAAACTGGTTAGACAAGGGTATAAATACAATGATTTTGCAATATTATATAGAGCTAATAGTACTTCTAGGGTATTTGAAGAAGTATTTATGCAGAAACAAATTCCTTATAGAATTTACGGAAATACTAGTTTCTTTAAAAGAAGAGAGATAAAAGACTTTACTGCTTATTTAAGATTAATAGTAAATTTAGATGATGCTTACAGTTTTATAAGAGTAATAACTTCACCTAAAAGAGGTATTGGAGCTGTTACATTAGATAAATTAATCGAATTCGCTGCAGATAATTCTTTGGATTTAATGCAAGCAGTCGACAGAGCAAATGAAATTCTAGGGAAAAGTGTATGTATTAAGTTAATTGAATTCAAAAATATAATTTTAGACTTTAAAACGAAATTAGATGAACTATCATTTTATGATTTCGTAGACTATATTTTAGAAAAATCAGGATATGTTAAATCACTAGAGAAAGATGACAAAGGTGATGTAAGATATGAAAATTTATTAGAATTTAAGACAATTTTAAGTGAAAATGAAGAAATTTACAAAGATTTATCAAAAGAAGAGATATTAGTATACTTGTTAGAAGATATTAGTTTGAAGAGTGAAGAGAAACAAAAAGACATTATAGATGGTGTCACATTAATGACTTTACATGCAGCGAAAGGTCTTGAGTTTAGAGTTGTTTTTCTTGTAACTATGGAAATGGGGATGTTTCCTCTTAACAGAAGTATGCAAAGTAAAAAGGATTTTGAAGAAGAAAGAAGATTAATGTATGTTGGTGTAACAAGAGCAAAAGAGTTATTATTCTTAACAAACGCAAATGTCAGACAAACTTACGGTGAAACTAATCAAAATAAAGATAGTTGCTTTATTCAAGAAATCAACAAGGAATTACTAGATACTAAAGGCTACTCTGAATATATAAGTGCACCATATGTATCAAACAATCACTTTAGTAATAAAGCTCTAAATAGAGCCAAACAAGAAAATTTAGATAATTATAAAAAGAACGATCTAAATAAAGGTGATAAAGTAAATCACACCAAGTTTGGACTAGGTCTTGTTATAAGTGTTGCTGGAGATAATTGCATTATCGCATTTCCACATCCTTATGGTATAAAAAAATTACTTAAAGACCACGCAGCTTTAAGTAAAAACTAAAGTTTTATTATGATATAATAATATAGTAAGTGTGGTGATTTTATGAAAGCTGAAAACAGAATCAATGAATTAACTAAGTTGCTCGAAAAATTTAGTTACGAGTACTATGTTTTGAATAACCCAACAGTGAGTGATCAAGAATTTGATGCATTACTGCATGAGTTGATTCATTTAGAAGAAGAAAATCCAGAATTAAAGTCTCCAGATTCTCCTACAATGAGAATCGGAAGTGTTGTACTGGATAAATTTGAAAAAATAACTCATGATGTACCTATGATGAGTATTTCGAATGCTTTTAATGAAGAGGAATTAAGAAGCTTTGATGAAAAAATCACAAAAGTAGTTGGGAAAGTTAATTATAATGTTGAATTAAAGATTGATGGATTAGCTGGATCTATAAAATATAAAAATGGGAAGCTCATTTTAGGAGCATCTAGAGGAAATGGAGTTGTTGGAGAAAACATAACTTCAAATGTTAAGACCATTAAATCTCTACCATTAAAAATTGATTACTTGAAAGATTTGGAAGTTCGTGGAGAAATCTTTATGAGCAAAAAATCCTTTAACTCAGCTAATATTGATAGAACAGAAAAAAAACTAGAGGAATTCAAAAATCCTCGTAATGCAGCTGCAGGTAGTATTAGACAACTTGATAGTAAAATAGTATCTTCTAGAAATTTAGATATGTTTATCTATAGTATTGTTAAGCCACAAGACCATGGATATAACTATCATTCAGAAGCATTATCAAATATACAAAAACTAGGGTTTAAGATTAATCCTTTAAGTAAAATATGTAAAAATATTGATGAAGTACTAGAATTTATAGATTTTTATTCAAAAGAAAGAAATAATTTAGAATATGAGATTGATGGAATTGTAATAAAGATTGATGATATCAATTTATATGACAAAATAGGATATACTGCAAAAAGCCCTAAATGGATAATTGCTTATAAATTCCCAGCCGAAGAAGTAATCACAAAAATTAATAGTATTACATTCCAGGTTGGACGAACTGGCCAAATCACACCTGTAGCTAATTTAGATCCTGTTAGTGTCCAAGGAAGCACGGTTAGTAGAGCTACACTTCATAATGAAGATTACATAATAGATAAAGACATCAGAGAACAAGACTATGTTATTATCAGAAAAGCAGGCGATATAATACCTGAAGTAGTTAGTGTTTTAGAAGGAAGAAGACAGCCAAGTAGTGTTCCATTTTCAATGATAACTCAGTGTCCTGTTTGTAAAAGCAAACTTGAAAGAAAAGATAAAGAAGCGGACCATTATTGTGTGAATCCTCTATGTGACGCAAAAAAGATAGAAGGGTTAATTCATTTTGCTTCTAGAAAAACTATGAACATAGAAGGACTGGGAGATCGCTTTGTTGAGCAATTTTATAATGATGGATTTTTGAGCACAATTAAAGATATTTATTTGCTTCATCTACATCGAGAAGAACTAATCATTAAAGAAGGATTCGGAGTAAAAAGTATCGATAAGTTACTACATAACATCGAGCTTAGTAAAAAAAGCAATCTAGATAAATTCTTATTTGGACTTGGAATTAGACACGTTGGTGAAAAAGTTGCCAAAGTAATTGCTAATAATTATAAAAATCTAGATAATCTAGGTAATTGGGTTTTTGATGATTTAGTTAGTATTGATGAAATCGGAGATGTAATTGCTAAAAGCGTTATTGATTTCTTTAGAAATGAAGAGAATATTATATTAATTAATGACTTAAAAGAGTTAGGACTCAACACAACATATAGTAGTAATGTAAATGAAAAGGATGAGTTTAGTGGTAAAACTTTTGTTTTAACTGGCAAGCTTGAAATTTATAAAAGAGATGAAGCAAAAGTGATAATAGAGTCATTAGGCGGAAAAGTAGCTGGAAGTGTAAGTCAAAAAACAGATTATTTAGTAGCTGGAAGTGACGCAGGAAGTAAGCTTAAAAAAGCAAATGAACTAGGCGTTAAAGTTATCACAGAAAGTGAATTCAAAGACTTACTAGACGGGTGATTTATTATGTTAAACGAAATTGTAATTAAAGGTGCAAAAGAAAATAATCTTAAAAATATAGATTTACGTATTCCTAAAAATAAACTAGTTGTTATGACTGGCCTTAGTGGGAGTGGTAAGTCTTCTTTAGCATTTGATACAATATATAAAGAAGGGCAAAGAAGATATGTAGAGAGTTTAAGCGCATATGCTAGACAATTTTTAGGGAATATGGAGAAGCCGGATTTTGAAAGCATTGAAGGTCTTAGCCCTGCCATAAGTATTGATCAAAAAACTACTTCAAAGAACCCAAGAAGTACAGTTGGTACTGTGACAGAAATATATGACTATTTAAGACTATTATATGCCAGAATAGGAAAACCAATATGTCCAACTCACAACATTGAAATTTCTTCTCAAAGCATTGAACAAATGACTGAGAAAGTTCTAGAAATAGCTGAGGGTAGAGTTGTTATCTTGGCTCCTTTAGTAAAAGAAAGAAAAGGAACTCATCAAAAAGTATTTGAACAATTAAAAAAAGATGGGTATGTGAGAGTTAGAGTAAATGGGGAAATAGTAGATTTAGATAACGATATAGAAATGAATAAAAATAAAAGATATACTATTCAAGCAGTAGTAGATAGATTAAAAATGAAAGATGGGATAAGAAGTCGTTTATTTGAAGGTATTGAAACTGCTGCAAATTTAGGAGAAGGTAAGGTTGTAGTGCTAATTAACGATGTTGAACATCTATTTAGTGAACACTATGCTTGTCCTAAATGTGATTTTAGTATAGGCGATTTACAACCTAGATTATTCTCTTTTAATGCACCATATGGATCTTGTCCTGAATGTCATGGACTTGGGCATAAAAGGAAAATAGACCCAAAATTATTAGTTCCAGACGAAAATATATCAATTTTAGATGGTGCAATAAAGGGATGGCAAAACACTGACACATATACATTTTCAATGTTGAGACAAACCGCAAAGTACTATAACATAGATTTATCTAAGAAATTCAAAAAGCTTACACAAGAAGAAATAGACATTATTTTTTATGGAAGTAAGGATAAATTACAATTCATTTTTGGTGGGAAAACTGAAGATGGGTATAAACATCAAAAGAATGGATTATTCGAAGGTGTAATTACACAGTTTGAAAGAAGATATATGGAAACTAATTCTCGCTTTATACGAGGATGGATAGAAGGATATATGTCTGAGAGTGCTTGTAAAGTTTGTAAAGGAAAGAAACTTAATGAAAAAGCTTTAAGTGTTAAAGTAGGAGGAATAGATATTATGACTCTTACTGATTATTCAGTTAAAGATACAATTAAGTTTTTCCAAAATATAGAATTAAATGAAACAGATAAGAAAATAAGCGAAATGGTGTTAAACGAAATAATTGAACGATTAAGTTTCTTAGAAAATGTTGGACTTAATTATCTTACTTTATCAAGACAGTCAGCTACATTAAGTGGTGGAGAAAGTCAAAGAATTAGACTGGCAACTCAAATTGGGTCACAACTTACTGGAGTACTTTATGTTTTAGATGAACCGAGCATTGGTCTTCATCAAAGAGATAACAATAAATTAATTAATACTCTTAAAAAGATGAGAGATTTAGGAAATACGTTAATTGTTGTTGAACATGATGAAGAAACAATGTATAAAGCAGATCAGATTATTGATATAGGACCAGGGGCTGGTTTATATGGTGGAGAAGTTACTTTCCAAGGGACTATTGATGAAATATTGTTAGATAAAAACAGCATCACAGGTAAATACTTATCTGGACGCTTAAAGATAGAAGTACCAGAAAAAAGAAGAAAACACTCTAATGGATACATTGAAGTAAAAGGCGCTAGACAAAATAATTTAAAGAACATCAATGTTAAAATCCCGAAAGGTTTACTTACAGTCGTTACTGGAGTAAGTGGAAGCGGAAAAAGCAGTTTAATAAATGAATGTTTATACAAAGGATTATCAAATCAGATTCACCGAAAAAAAGTACCAATGGGTGATTTTGATAAACTAATCGGAACAGAAAACTTTGAAAAAATTATTAATATAGATCAATCTCCTATAGGGAGAACACCAAGAAGTAACCCTGCAACTTATACAGGAGTTTTTGATGATATAAGAAATATTTTCGCACTTACAAATGAAGCCAAAATTAGAGGGTATAAAAAAGGTCGCTTTAGCTTTAATGTAAAAGGTGGAAGATGTGAAACATGTGGGGGAGACGGCCTTATTAAAATAGAAATGCATTTCTTACCTGATGTTTATGTCCCTTGTGAAGTATGTCATGGAAAGAGATATAACACTGAAACACTGGAAGTAAAATATAAAGGAAAAAACATATCTCAAATTCTTGATATGACAATCGAAGAAGGCGTAGTATTTTTTGAAAACATTCCAAAAGCTATGGCTAAATTTAAAACATTGAATGATGTAGGACTTGGATATCTTAAGATAGGACAACCAGCACCTACATTATCTGGTGGTGAAGCTCAAAGGGTAAAACTAGCCAAAGAGCTTCATAAAAGAATAACAGCTAATACTCTTTATATATTAGATGAACCAACAACAGGTCTTCACACGGACGATGTTAAAAGATTACTAAAAGTAATTGATCATATTGTTGAACTTGGAGCAACTGTTGTTATTATTGAACATAATTTAGATGTTATAAAATTAGCAGATCATATTGTTGATTTAGGTCCTGAAGGTGGAGACATGGGTGGAGAAGTTATCGCAACTGGAACACCAGAAGCTATAGCTAAAAATAAAAAAAGTTATACAGGAGAATATCTGAAAAAAGTTTTAGAGGTGTAAGCGATGAAAGAAAAACAAAAGAGTGATGATTTAGAAGAAGAGACAGTAGAAGAAAACTTAACTGATGAAAAAGAAGAACTTGAAGCTCTCTTAAAGGCAATAGAAGAACTTGAAGAGATGAAGAAAACAAAGGAAACACTTCAAAAGAAATCAAATAAATTAATTTCCATTGAATTTGGAAGTGTTTTTCATCGTAATTTTTATATTAATTTTGTTTTCAATTTTATACTGAACCTTACTTTAATTTTTCTTGTAATTGAGATATTCA
The DNA here is from genome assembly GCA_964473425.1 of uncultured Candidatus Izemoplasmatales bacterium. GTDB lineage: Bacteria > Bacillota_I > Bacilli_A > Izemoplasmatales > Izemoplasmataceae > JAFGXW01. The sequence continues at coordinate 7,713 of CAYYOU010000006.1, forward strand.
ATTTCGCTGAATACACTCATATCATGTATATGGTGATTCTTGCCTTAGCTTACACGTTATTTGAAACAATTTATCGAATATATGTCCTGTATAATCATTTTTCATTTGTGATTAAATCACTTGGATTTGTGTTTTACTTTGGATATGTGTTAATATTCTATTTACTTGATGTATTCTTTTTCGAGGAAAGTTTTAATTTCTACAATGAAACATTATTAGTTGTGTTTGTAGGGATATTTACACTAATTAGGTATATAATAGGCAGTATGTTAATAAAGAGCTTTAGAAAAAGAAATTTGAGATAAATTAATGTATCTAACAGATTAGAATAGAGGTTATGATTATGCATGTTTTTGATCCAATCCCCAGAGAATTCATAGATTTAGGATTTATTGTTTGGTATAAGTATAGTTTGATGATTTTACTAGGGATTATTTCGGCTATTATACTTGGAATAAAAGAAGGTAAGAAAATCGGAATTACATCTAATGAAATATTAGATGGAGTTATAATAATAGTTCCATTATCAATAATTGGTACAAGACTATGGTATGTAATATTTGAATGGGGACAATATAAAAATGATTTAATAAGAATATTCCAAATTACAGATGGAGGTCTCGCTATTCATGGAGGGTTTATCACAGCTTTTGTTGCTTCATACTTCTATTGTAAGTTTAAAAAAATAAATATCTTGGGAGCTTTTGATCTAATTGCACCTGGATTCCTAATTGCGCAAGCATTTGGGAGATGGGGTAATTTCTTTAATCAAGAAGCTCACGGTGGAGTAATTGGTGGTTCAGATAACTATGTTGCTAATTTATCATTTGATGAACAAAGATCATTTCTAACTGATAAATTGCATTTACCAGATTTTGTGACTAATCAGATGTATTTAGATCCATCAGGGCCTGATGCATTGAATTATTATCATCCGACATTCTTATATGAATCTATATGGAATATATCCGGATTTATCTTGATGCTTATTTTAAGAAGAACGAAATTATTACGAGTTGGAGACTTGCTTTCAGTTTACTTAATTTGGTATAGTGTCGGAAGATTCTTTATTGAAGGTATGAGAACAGATTCTCTTTATATGCATATAGGGAGTATTGAATTTAGAACTGCTCAAGTAATATCAGTATTAATGATTGCTGGTGGGATTGCTTTCTTAGTAATAAATCGCATGATAATAAAATCAAAGCATTACTATAAACTACTTGAAGAAAATGCTTTATAATATAAAACGAGGTGAAACATATGAATAATTATGATGTAATAATTGTTGGTGCTGGACCTGGTGGGATGACTGCCGCGCTTTACACTCAACGAGCAAATTTAAAAACGTTAATGCTAGAAAAAGCTGCTCCTGGTGGAAAAATGATGTCAACGTATGAAGTTGAGAATTATACAGGACTTGGAAAAGTTTCTGGATTTGAGATCAGTGAAAAGATGTTTAATCATACACAAGAACTAGGTGTTGAATATAAGTATGGAGATGTTACTAAAATAGTTGATTTAGGAAACTACAAAGAAATCCATACAGCATCTGGAGATGTATATACATCTAAAGCAGTAATCATTGGAACAGGTACAATTCCACGTGGAACTGGTGCACCAAACGAAGAAAGACTAACCGGAAGAGGAGTTAGTTGGTGTGCAATTTGTGATGGAGCCTTCTTCAAGGATTTGGATATTATGGTTGTCGGTGGAGGAAATAGTGCCATTGAAGAAGCAACATATTTAACTAAAATGGTAAAACACATTACTGTTGTTAACATATTAGAAGATCTTCAAGCTGACGCAAAGGCAGTTAAAGAAGCAAAAGCAACAAATAAGATGGATTTCTTATTAGGATACGAAGTAGTGTCTTTTAATGGAGAAAATAAGCTTGAATCAGTAACAATCAGACATGCAAAAACCAAAGAAGAACAAGATGTTCCTGTAGAAGGTGCATTTGTATTTATTGGACAAATTCCAGAAACTGGTTTTATTAAAGATCTAGGGATTACTAATAAATGGGGATACATTGAAGTAAATACAAAAATGGCAACAAAAGTTCCAGGAATCTTTGGAATTGGGGATGTATTAGATAAAGATTTACGTCAAATTATTACTGCGGCAAGTGATGGTTCTATCGCTGCTGTTGAAGTATCAAAGTATATAATTGCACTAAATAAAAAATTATAAAAGGAGCTTATGCTCCTTTTTGATTATTTATAGACTTTTTTTGCTAGTAATGATATAATTAAATAGCCTAATGGAAGGTTTGATACTATGAGTTTTGCATCAGATACTAAAAGCGAATTATTAAGCTTAAAAGCCGATAAATGCTGCAAATTGGCAGAATTATCTGCTCTTTTAACATTAAATGGGAATGTAAATTTATCTAGTGATGGATTAAGAATTGAATTTCTTACAACCAATATTCAAATAGCTAGAAAAGTTATTAAAAATACGAAAGAATTATATAAAATTGATGTTGATATATTATCAAAAAAACAAATGAAGCTTAAGAAACGTGACATATATATTATTGTTATAAGAAACAAAGCGAGTGAAATTATAAATGAATTAGGGCTAATGAATACTAGTGAAAATTTCTTTCAAGGAATTGATGATACTTTAATTTTAAAGGAGTGTTGTAAAAGATCATATTTACGTGGAGCATTTTTAGCTTCTGGATCAATTAATTCTCCGGAAAGTAGTAGTTATCACCTAGAAATTCATTCTAATGATGAGCAACATGTAAATGCATTAAAAGATTTAATGAATTACTTCAATTTGAAAGCGAAAGTAACAAAGAAGAAAAGAGGATTTATCGCTTACATAAAAGAATCTGAAAAAATTGCTGATTTTATTCGAGTAGTCGGAGCTATTAATGCTTTATTTGAATTTGAAGACGAGAGAATCAAAAGAGACTTTGTAAATTCCATTACAAGAGTTATGAATATGGAAATCGCAAATCAAAATAAAACATTAGAAGCAGCCAATAAACAACTTAGAAGTATTAGTGTACTAGAAAACATGGTAGACACTACAAGACTTTCAAAGAGTATGAAAGAAGCAATGGTGCTAAGAAAAGCATTTCCTGAGTCTTCACTTAATGAATTATCTGACTTAAGTTTTGATACAGTAAGCAAGCAAATTTCTAAATCAGCTTTAAATCATAGATTTAGAAATATAAACGATCTTTCTGATCAAATATTGGAGGGATTAAATGAGTAAATCAATAGGAATTGATATTGTAGAATTTAGCCAGATAAAAGGAAAGATAAATCATAGATTCATTGACAGAATACTATCTAAAGAAGAGAGAAAAAGATATGACAGCATCACGAATGAGCAAAGAAAATTAGAGTATCTTGCTGGACGTTTCGCAGCTAAGGAAGCCTATACAAAAGTATATAAGAAATTCGATATAAGTTTAAACTTTATTGATGTGGAAGTGCTAAATGATGATTTAGGTGCACCATATATTAAATCAAAATATAAACCAGAAGATAAAATATTAGTAAGTATTTCTCATTCAGACAACTATGTAGTTGCAATATGCACATTAGAATAAAACAATCTCACATTTCGTGAGATTGTTTTTGATTAAAATATTCTTTTATTAGTCCACTACGATATGCTTCTAATAGTTTATATAAGTCGTTTATCTCTGCTTGGAGCCTTTTTCCTTTGTCAGTATCATATAAATATTTTCTATCAGTATTTACTTCTTCTGCTTGATTTAAAGAGATAATATCTTTCTCTTGTTCTATGATATCTTCTTTAAATGTAAATCGTTCATGAGAAATTAAGAAAATTTTATATGAATCTATTACTAGAGTGTAACCACCAATATTGATTTTCGATGCATAAGCCTTACTCATTCCACCATCAATGGCGTAGATTCTTCCATTTCCTAAGATAGGTCTGTCTCCTACTGTTATATCATTTGGAACATGTCCATTAATAATTTTGGATTTGTTGAAGTCAATCTCGAATTCATCGTAAATTCTTCTTAATACTGTTTCATCTTCTCTTAAAATAAAGTAATTATTCATTTCTTCATAATGTGTTGCTTTGTCTTCAATAAAGTATCTTTCAAATGTCTTCATGTCTTTTTTACCAAATAATGGAGAATTTTCCCCTTGCCATAATAAGATAAAGTAATCATTATTGTTGTTTGATTTTTTGCTATAACGATGTAAAAAGCTTTGTCTAAGTTTCTTTTCTAATACTTCGAACAGTTGTCTCCCACTGTAAAGCGAATTATTGATGAGAATTTCGGAGAATTGCCCGTTTTTATTAAGTGGAATACAGCCATGGAATAATAAATTATTATTATACTTTAGATACATATTTCCATTTTGGAATAAGTATTCTATATGTGATTGAAGTAAATCATTATACAAAAATGCATTTTTGAGTTGTTCAAGCAAATTATATTCTTCATCCGTAATGTGATAAGGGTCTTCAGGGTTTATTGTTGGGAAATTAGAATCTTTTAGAAGAAAAGTTTCTTTATTTATTGTAATAGTCCCTTTCTCGTAATTAATCTTATCAAGTAAAAGCCTTCTTTCTAGACCGAAATTAGGGTTTCTTTTGAATACTAAACCTTCTAGTTTAAATTGAAGAATAGCTATTGCTTTATGCATTTTAGCGACAAGTTGTTCTTTGTCAATATCGGGTGTTAAAGTATCATTTTTAGGCATAAATATTTTACAATCATCATTTTGATAGTATTTAGATGCATATCTTGCTAATGGTAATAGATTAATTCCATATCCATCTTCTAGAGTATCTAATGTATTATATCTTGTAGAATTTCTTAATACATTGCAAATTGCAATTTTACTACCACAAGCAGCACCCATCCACAATATATCATGGTTACCCCATTCAATATCTAATGAGTGATACTTAAGTACTTTAGCCATTACTAAATGTGCACTTGGACCTCTGTCAAAAATGTCCCCAACAATATGTAAACGATCAATCGTTAGTCTCTGTATAAATTTAGATAGTTCAATTAAGAAATTTCTTTCTCTATTAGTTTTAAATATAGCATCTAATATTGCAGTGTAATATAATGATTTATCTAAATTGGTGCTTTGTTCAAACATTAATTCAGAGATGATATATGCAAAAGATTTCGGTAAACTCTTTCTTACTTTACTTTTAGTATATTTTTGAGATAGATATTTACTTATTTCAATTAAGTGTAATAATTGTTCTCTTACAAAGATTGAATACTCACCATTTTCCAATTTATCTTCATATTTTTTTAACATTTGTTTTGGATAATAAACAAAGAATGCTAATCTATTTTTTTCTTCCTCATTCATTTCTGGGAAGATAATATCTATCTTCTCTCTAGTTACTCCTGAACCATTTTTTAAGAAATGATTAAAAGTATCATATTCTCCATGGATATCAGATAAAAAGTGTTCAGTACCTTTTGGAATATTTAAAATAGCTGTTAAATTTATTAGTTCTGTGCTTACTTCTTGAACTGTGGGAAATTCCTTAGCTAAAAGCTTTAAGTATTTTAGTTCATAATTACTATTCATAAAAAGCTCCTTTCAAACATGTTGAATAATTAATTATATCATTTTTAAAAAACAAATCCATTACAATCTATGACATTTCACACTCATATTATAAAAATCAATAGTATATAACACTTGCATTTTTTACGGATTTTTTATAGAATAAATAGACTAAGGAGTGGTTTTTATGGCAAAATCAAAAAATAAATACAAGAAAAAAAGTGAAGATAAATTTGTTTCATATATGTTGATAGGTTTTTCTGTTGCTTTTTTTGTAATTATAGTAAGTGTAATATTATTTAATATAGTAAATAAACCACTAGATTATGGTAGCTTTAATCATATTGAAAATGAACAAACAATATATACAGAATCAGAAGATCAATATTTAGTGTACTTCTATACTGAAGAATGTAGTGCATGTAAAACACTAAAATTTGAAATTTTATCATTTGCAGATAGTAATACTAATAATGTTAAAGTCTATTTAGTTGATCTAGATATTGTTCGTGCTTCTGGGAATTTAACAATCCCAACCGAAATTCAATACACACCGTCTGTAGTGCTTATTTCAAACGGAGTATTCGCTGATTTTGCATCAGGAGCAGGGGAAAATCCAAGCGAGATACCAGCACTTTTAGATGAAATTAATGCTGGACTAAACGCATTTATTAACTAAAAATAGCCTGAAAAAGGCTTTTTTATATTGTTGGAGGTATGAAAAATGGAAATTAATAATGAATTGGTAATGCTGATTACAAAAAATCTAGGTATTACAAAGAAACAAGTAGAAACGGTATTAAATCTTTTGAATGAAGGAAATACTGTGCCTTTTATTGCTCGTTATCGTAAAGAACAAACAGGAGCATTAGATGAAGAGCAAATCAGAGACATCAACAAAGAGTATGAGTACAAAGTAAACCTTTTAAAAAGAAAAGAAGATGTTATTCGTTTAATCGACGAAAAAGGGATGTTAACCCCAGAACTTAAGGAAGATATTTTAAAAGCGGAAAAATTAGTTGATGTCGAAGACATCTACCGTCCTTACAAAGAAAAGAAAAAAACGAAAGCAACAGTAGCTATTAAACAAGGATTGAAACCACTTGCTGATTTTATACTTACATTCCCTTTAGAAGGAAGTTTAGAAGAAGAAGCAAAGAAATTCATTACGGAAGAAGTAGAAAATGTAGAAAAAGCTATTGAAGGTGCTCAATATATTATTGCAGAAGAAATCAGTGATTTTCCTGATTTTAGAAAATGGATTAGAAGACATACATTTAATAATGGATTATTAGAATCAAAAGTTAAGAAAAATGCTAGTGATGAAATGAAAACATATGAAATGTATTATGCCTATGATGAACCTTTAAGAAAAGTGAAATTATACAGAGTATTAGCCATTAACCGTGGTGAGAAAGAGAAAATACTTACTGTAAAAATCACTACAGATGTTGAAAGAATTCATCAATATCTAGAAGACGGAATAGTTGAAGACAAAGAAACTATTGTTTTACCAAATTTACAAGCAGCAATCAAAGATGCTTATAAGAGACTAATTCAACCTTCTATCGAAAGAGAAATTAGATCTGAATTATCAGAAAAAGCTGGAGACAACGCAATTCATATCTTTAGTGAAAACTTAAGAGCGCTATTACTTCAACCACCTATGAAGGGTAAAATGGTTTTAGGAGTAGATCCTGCATACCGTACAGGTTGCAAACTCGCTGTTGTTGATAAAATGGGGAAAATGACATCAATTGATGTAATTTACCCTCATCAAAAATTTATTGGTGAAAAAATTCATAAAGACAGAATCATAGATGCATTCAAAAAAGTTCTTGGACTTATCAAAAAATTTGATATTGAAATTATTGCAATAGGTAACGGGACTGCTTCAAGAGAAACTGAACAGTTTATCATTGAAGTTATAAAGAAAGTAGAAAAAGAAATATTCTATATTATCGTAAATGAAGCTGGTGCTTCTGTATATAGTGCTAGTGAGCTTGCAAAAGAAGAATTCCCAGAACTACATGTTGAAGAAAGAAGCGCAGTTAGTATTGCTAGAAGACTTCAAGATCCACTAAGTGAACTAGTTAAAATAGACTCAAAAAGTATTGGTGTTGGACAATATCAACATGATGTTGCACAAAACAAGTTAAATGATTCACTAGACTTCGTAGTCGAAACTGCAGTAAATAAAATAGGTGTTAACGTGAACACTGCGAGTGTTCAGTTATTACAATATGTTTCAGGGTTAAATAAAACAGTTGCAAAGAACCTTGTTATTTATAGAGAAGAAAATGGAGAATTTAATGATCGTAAGCAACTTAAGAAAGTGCCTAGAATGGGAGCAAAAGCTTATGAACAAGCAGTTGGATTCCTAAGAATACTTAATGGGAAGAATCCATTAGATGTAACAGGAATTCACCCTGAAAGTTATCCACTAGCTAAAAAACTACTTAACGAACTTGAAATCTCTGCTTCAGATCTAGGAGACCCAACTCTTAAATTAAAAATTGCAAGAGTTAATAAAGCAGAACTTGCTGAAAAAATGGAAGCTGGTATTCATACAGTTGAAGATATTTTGGAAGCATTTGTTGCTCCTCTTAGAGATCCCCGTGATGACGTAGAAGCACCACTTTTAAGAAGTGATGTTTTAAAATTAGATGACTTAAAAATTGGTATGGAATTAATGGGAACAGTTAGAAATGTAATAGACTTTGGAGTGTTTGTTGATTGTGGAGTAAAAGATGATGGTCTTGTTCATATTTCTCAATTAAGTAACCAGTATGTTAAACATCCATTAGATGTTGTTAGCGTTGGAGACATTGTTAAAGTATGGGTAAAAGATATAGATTTGAAACGCCATAGACTACAACTCACTATGGTACAAGAAAACCTACAAAAATAATCACTTATAACATTGACAGTTAGCTCGAAATATATTATTATATAGGAGCTAACTTTATGGAGTAGTACTCAAGTTGGCTGAAGAGGTGCCCCTGCTAAGGGTATAGGTCGTTTACGCGGCGCGAGAGTTCGAATCTCTCCTACTCCGCCATATAAAATTAAAACGGTTTATTCCGTTTTTTTTATGCTTAAATTTATACAATATCAATTGACATCGTTTATGTTAGCCATTACTATTAAACTAAATATAAGAAAGACGGAGGTAGCAATATGAACTTGTTTTCTAAATTCTTAACTATTTGGGTATTATTGTGCATTGTTTTAGGGGTAACACTTGGAACTATATTTCCAGAAGTAACAAGTTTCTTCAATCAATTTGAAGTCTTTCATATTAATATCGTTATAGCAATTTTAATTTGGATAATGATTTATCCGATGATGTTGAAGATTGATTTCTCATCTCTAAAAAAAATAACTACTAGACCAAAAGGAATTGTAGTTACTACTTCAATAAACTGGCTAATAAAACCTTTCACAATGTACTTAATTGCTAGTTTATTCTTCTTAGTTATTTTTAAGAATTTAATAGAGCCTGATCTTGCAAAAGAGTATTTGATAGGAGCTGTATTACTTGGTGCTGCACCATGTACTGCCATGGTATTTGTATGGAGTTATTTGGTTAAAGGAAATAGTTCATATACTGTACTACAAGTAGCATTAAATGACCTAATTCTTTTAGTTGCTTTTACTCCGATTGTTGCTTTGTTGCTTGGCATTAGCAATGTTAAGATACCATATAACACTTTGTTCTTGTCTGTGATTCTGTTTGTAGTATTCCCAATAGTTGCATCAGCCATTTCAAAATATATTATAAATAAAAGAAAAAAATCTTTAAATGAATACATTAAGAAATTTAATAATGTCCCTGAAATCGGATTATTGTTAACTCTTATTTTAATCTTTATGTTTCAAGGTGAAGTTATAACTAATAATCCTTTTGATATATTGCTTATAAGTGTTCCTCTAATTATCCAAACACTTCTAATATTTAGTTTAGCTTATTACTGGAGTAAAAAATGGAAAATATCTCATGATATTGGAGCGCCAGCAGCATTAATTGGCGCATCTAACTTCTTTGAATTATCTGTTGCAATAGCTATTGCGTTATTTGGATTAGATTCGGGGGTAACATTAGCTACAGTAGTTGGTGTACTTGTTGAAGTTCCTGTAATGCTATTACTTGTTAGTGTAGCTAATAGAACAAAAAAATGGTATTCATAGGAGGATTTTATGAAAAAGGTTATTGCGTTTGTCTGTACTCATAATAGTTGTAGAAGTCAGATGGCCGAAGGATGGGCCAAACATTTTGCTAGTGATATATTTGATGTTTATTCTGCGGGGACTGAAGAATATCCTGGACCAAAACCATTATCAATAGAGGTGATGGAAGACGCTGGAATTGATATGTCAGACCATTACTCTAAATTACTATCTGATATTCCTGGAAAATTAGACATCTTAATCACAATGGGATGTGGAGTAGAGTGTCCTTATGTTCCAGCTACTCATAGAGAAGATTGGGGATTAGATGATCCAAGTGGGTGTTCCAAAAAAGGATTTGAAGAAACTAGAGATTTAATTAAGGCTAAAGTTATTGAATTAATTGAACGAGTTAAACAAGATAAATTATAGGCAAACTTTTTAGTTTGCCTATTTAATTAAACTAACAATAGTTCGTAAGCAAATTAATTGCTTTATTTTTCAAAAGAAGCGATAATAGTATTGAATTTAAGGAGGTATTATATTATGAAAATAGAATTATGGTCTGATTTCGGATGTCCATTTTGTTACATTGGTAAAACACGTTTTGAAAATGCTTTAAATAATTTTGATCACAAAGATCAAGTAGAAGTTATTCACAAGGCATATCAATTGAACCCTAATGCACCAAAAGTTATGAAAGAAGGTGTAGCTGAGAGTTTTGCAAAGGGACATAGAGTAACAGTAGAACAAGCAAAACAAAAATTTGAAATGTTTGTGAATGCTGCAAAACAAGTAGGATTAAAATATGATTATGTGAATATTCAATTAACTAATACATTTGATGCACATAGACTTGCTAAATGGGCAAATTCATTTGGATTAGAACCAGCTTTAACAAGTAGACTTATGAAAGCATATTTCACAGATGCTTTAAATATTGCTGATCATGCTATTTTAGTCGATTTAGCTAAAGAGGTAGGATTAGATGAACTTGAAGCTAAAAAGGTATTATCATCAAAGCAATTTGCAGATCAAGTTAACAATGAAATTCTTGAAGGAAGACAAGTTGGAGTACAAGGCGTGCCATTCTTTGTTCTAGATAGAAAATATGCAGTATCTGGAGCTCAACAAGAAGATTATTTCTTGCAAGCACTAAATCAGTTATGGATTGAAACAAATCCTTTAGAAACAATTGGCGAAGCTGATAATGGGCATGTTTGTAATGATGAAGGATGCAGTATCTAAGCATTTAATTGTTATTGAAAGTAATAAAAATACACTATTTCTAGTGTATTTTTTGTTTACAGTAATGTATCGTCTATCTTGTTCAAATAATCAATTAGTGGTTTCATTGTTTCTTTAACAGTACCTGCTTTAAATGGATTATTTAAGTTAGCACTTTCTAATAATAAAACAAATGATTTTGATCCACCTAATTTACACAATGCTAAATAGCGATCAAAAGCTTTAAAATGATTTTCTTGAGCTTTGATCCAGTATTGGAATGCTACTACTTGAGCCAAAGTATAATCAATATAATAGAATGGAGAACTGAAGATATGTCCCTGGCGATACCAGAATGTTCCCTTTTCTAAGAATGCATCATCATCGTAATTTTTGAAAGGAAGGTATTTCTTTTCTACTTTTCTCCATAAAGTCTTACGATCTTCTTTACTCATAGTAGGATTTTGATAAATTCCATGTTGGAATTCATCAACTGCTACACCATATGGTAAGAAACTAAGAGCTCCAGCTAAGTGATTGAATTTATATTTGTCTGTATCTTCTTCAAAGAACTTATCAATCCATTTCCAAGCTAGAAATTCCATGCTCATTGAGTGAACTTCTGCACCTTCATATCCTGGCCATCTATAATCAGGAATTAGTTTTTGAGAAGAATATACTTGGAATGCATGACCTGCTTCATGAGTTAAGACATCTACATCCCCACTAGTTCCATTGAAATTAGCAAATATGTATGGACTTTCGTATTTAGGTATAAATGTACAATACCCTCCACCCATTTTTCCTGGTTTAGAATCGAGTTCTAATAAATCATGATCAATCATGAAATTTATGAACTCTCCTGTTTCAGGACTCATTTCTTCATACATCGATTTTGCATGATTAACTAGTTGTTTGCTGTCTCCTTTAGGTGTAGGGTTACCAGATAAGAAAGACAAAGCTAGGTCATATGATTTTAAGTCTTTGATCTTTAAACGTTTACCTTTACGTTTTACAAGTTCTGCAACATAAGGAACTACTGTTTCAAAGATTTGGTTTCTATATCCTTCTACTTCTGTTGCCCCATAATCTGTTCTACCAAGGCGATCATATCCTAGTTGTACAAAGTTATCATATCCTAGTTTAGATGCGATAGATGTACGCAATCTTACCATATCATCATATATTCTATCTATCTCTGCTTCGTTTTCCTCAAACCAAGAAGAAACGACTAATTGTGCTTCATGTCTAGTTTCTCTTTTTACATCTTGAGTAAAAGGTCTCATTTGACTTAAATTGTATGTTCCGCCTTGAAACTTAATTTCAGCTCCTGCGAGTAATTTATCATATTTAGTACTTAATTTGTTTTCTTCTTGTAACTGTGGAATGATTTCAGGACAAAAAGTTTTTTTAGCAACTTCAAACTTAACAAAGATGTATTCTCCAAACTCTTTAACTAGTCCTTTTCTATTACTTGAATCTAAAAGTTTATTAATAAACTTTTGGTTATATTCTTGGATATGTGGTCCGTTTTCATCAAAATAGTCTTGTTCAGTTTCATAGAACTTATCTTTTGTATCTACACTGTTTCTTATTCCTACTAGTTGTTCCATTGAATCAATTTCATCTAATATATCAAATATTTGATATATTGCCTTAATTTCAACTGATAATTCTTGTTTTGTAGCGATTAAAGCAAGTTGTTCATCCATATCTTTCTTGAAAAGGTCTAAATCTGGACGTACATATTTATATTCATTAAATTTCATTTATATAAATCCTCCATTCATTTATCTATATTTATTATACTATATTTTAAGACCTAAAGAAATAATCAAAATAAAGATAATTGACATATAGACAAAACAATTACAAAATGTTAATATATATATGACTTTGGAGGATTAGCTCAGTTGGGAGAGCACTTGCCTTACAAGCAAGGGGTCACTGGTTCGAGCCCAGTATTCTCCACCAGATCTACCCGTATCCCGTGATTTTAGTAGTTTCCTTTACTACTGCGATAATCACGGGTTTTTGTATATTTTAAAGTATCACTTTTTAGCCCTTTTTTGGGCTAAAATAGGGGTCTAGAATCATGGTGTTTCAGGGGTCTTTTTCGCGACTCGGAACCTGTATTTACTCAAAAAAACTGGAGATATTGGCAAATCCAGGTTTTCTAATTTTGAACTACTTTATATCAGTAATTATTTTGAATGTGCAGTAAAATACATATACACTGTCTTGAATTTAGGTGTAGTAGGTGTAGTTGGTGTAGTGGGATGGTTGTAATGAATCAGAATGAACGATATATTTGCTCATTTAGTATAAAGAACGACGAGCCGTACCATAAGTAATTGTAAAACATGTAATAAATAC
>CAYYOU010000007.1:0-20996 GCA_964473425.1 uncultured Candidatus Izemoplasmatales bacterium
CCTCCTTTATTTAAATTATGATTAGACGATTGCTAATCAACTTTTTTTATTATATAATTTTTATGAACTTGAAAGGGTGATACTATGAAAACTGCAAACTCACAATTAGTTAAATTAACCAATACAAATTTAGTAATTGAGAAATTGGTTGAATTAAAAGAAACATCTAGAATTGAGTTGTCAAGAGTCACAACTCTAAATAAAGCCACTGTCTCTTCTATTATACAAGTATTAATTGATAAAAGTATAGTGATTGAACTAGATAAAAAAATTAAAACTAGTGGTCGTAGTGCTAATGCAATAGCCCTAAATAAAAGAGCTGGAAGAATTCTTAGTTTGGATCTACAAACCAATTTAATTTATGGAGTTGTATCAAATCTATTTGGTGAAATTCTATTTGAAGTGAATACACCAATAGATAATCCTGAATTTAGTGTTTACTTAACATCTCTACTTGAAACTATAGATGAACTTAGATCAAATACCCATGATTCAATTTATGGTGTAATTGGTATAGGCATTGGAGTCTATGGTATATTATCAAATTCTAAGAAGATTATATATGCACCATTCTCATCTTGGAAAGATATCGAATTAAAGAAAATAATTGAAGACTATACTGGTATAAAAACATATGTCGAGAATGAAGCAAACATTTCTGCACTTGGAGAAAATATTGTACATGCTAACCAGAAAAATCTAGTTTCTCTAAATATAGGTATCGGTGTAGGAATGGGTATCATAATTGATAACAAATTATACACTGGAGAGAACGGATTTGCTGGTGAAATAGGCCATACTATAATCGTTCCAAATGGTAAAGAATGCGTTTGTGGAAATCATGGTTGTCTTGAAAAGTACATTTCTGATATTGCCGTTATTGAAAGATATCAAGAATTATCTAACGATAAAGTCACAATAACTGAATTCATCAAACGATTGAAATCAAAAGACAAAAATGCAGTTGAAGTATATCAAGAGTTCATCAATTACTTGAGTATCACAATAAACAATATATCTCAATCACTTAATCCGCAAACAATAGTAATAAACAGTATGATTGTTGAAAATAAACCTGAAAGCATTTCACAAATAAAAAATAAATTAAGATCAAAAATTATGGGACTAGAAGTATTAACAACTTCTAATTATAAATCTAAAACAAATGTATTAGGTTTAACTCATGTTCTTATTCAAGAGTTCCTTGAAATAGAAAACTATAAATTAATGTCTTAATTAGTTACCGCTTTCAACCATAGTTTAACACTTAAATTATGGTTTGTAAAGAGCTTTTTTCTCCTTATTAATACTTTATAAATTTATGGTAAAAATTACAAATAACAAGATTGTAGAAGTGCTAATTTCTAAAGAATTTTAATATAATCTAAAATTTTAAATAGTAATTACAACATAATAATTTTATAATAAAAACAGCATTCACTTTTAACGGTGAATGCTGTTTTCTTATTCAAATGGGTATTTAAGTTTAATAACTTTTCTTATACTATCAAGCATCATCATGCTTTTTCTAGTTTGATCGTGTGTCATTATTTCGTTTTCAAGTAATCCTTTTTCTAGCGACCCTACAAAGCCATTTATTTGATAAGGAAATCCTTCTCCAATAAATGGGAATTCAAATTCTTTTTTATCAATAAATACTTTCTGACTTCTCCAAAAGTTTTCAATAACTATTTTACCATTTTCAAATTCAATTACTCCTGGATTATTTTTATCAGCTAGAAAACTAGATACCAGTCTAGCTGTTGAATCATCTTCAAAAGTCACATCTACAACACATTCAGTATCAATGCCAGTTTTATATTTTTTTGCAGTAGCTTCAATAGATTTAATTGATTGGTTAGTAATATTTAACGTATATGCCACTGGATAAACTCCCATATCTAGCAAACTTCCACCTGCTAAATTCGCATTGAATAGCCTACCACTATCACCACCAAGACCCATTACTTCAAATCCAAATTCTAGATAAGCATGTTTTAGCTTACCAAGTTTCTTTGATTGGACTAGTTCTCTTACCATTTTTGTTACTGGTAAAAATCTTGTCCACATTGCTTCCATTAACAATACATTGTTTTCTTTTGCACAAGTAACCATTTTTTCAAATTGTGAAACATTCACAGCAATAGGTTTTTCACAAAGAACATGTTTCTTATGATTCATGAATAAAATCGATTGTTCCATATGAAAACTGTGTGGAGTTGCAATATAAACAGCATCAATTAAATCACTCTTAGCCATTTCTTCATAGCTACCAAATGCATATTCAATATCGAATTCATCCTTAAATTCATTTGCTCTTTCTAAATTTCTTGATGCAACTGCAGTTGCAATTGCTCCTTCAGAAAACTTAATATCACTAGCGAACTTTTGGGCTATTCCTCCAGCTCCTACTATTCCAAATCTAATCATAAAAATCACCTATATCCTATCTTTATATTTATACTTCAAAATCAACCCATGCTCTTAATTTAGCACTTTCATATATTTTTTCATTAATAACCATTTGTCTATATCCATCTTTAAAAGATGCATATGATGGGTTATCTACACTGCCATATACTTGTTTAAACACTTGTTTAAAAGCATCAGGATAACCTTCTAGGTGTCCTGATGGATAGTCAAATAATCCAGACAATTTATGCATCATTAGATTATCTTTTTTAACTATCTCGTTTGGTTTTTTGCGATTACCTATGATCACTTCTTCATGATTTTCTAAATTCCATTCTGCAGAAGCTTTTGTTCCTGAAATAATAACATCAATTTTATTCTTTTTACCTGCAACCATTTGAGAAAACATAGAAGTGCCTATTGCCCCATTACTCATTTTAAACATCAAAGTAACGATATCTTCAGTATCAATTTTAAACTCTTCATATTCTTCAGCTTCAACTATGCTAAAAGATTCTACATCTCCTACAGCTTTTCTTCTTATTGGATGAACAGTTTTAAACTCTGCAAGTACTGAAACTACTTTTGAACTAGTCATGTATTCTATTAAATCAATCCAATGAGATCCAATATCTGCAACAGTTCTTGTGTTTCCTGATTCTTTACTATTTAGACGCCATGAATAATCAGTGTCGTATAATAACCAGTCTTGAACATACATTCCATTTATCGAGAATACTTCGCCAAGTTCACCTTTACTTATAATATCTTTTATATATGCGCAAGCTGGATATAATCTATTATGAAAATTAACTGCACAAACAAGGTTTTTTTGTGATGCTAATTTAACCAATTCTTTTGCTTCATCAACATTAAATGTCATCGGTTTCTCTAGTACGACATTTACATCTTTTGATAGTGCATATTCAGCAATTTCAAAATGAGTAATATTTGGAGTACAAATATGAATAAAATCAAGATTTTGCTCATCTATCATTTTTTTATAGTCGCTGTATCCTAATTCTACAAATAGCTCCTCAGCTTTTTTTTGTGCATCTCCTCTTTCACAAATTGCAACAACTTCTATATTCCCTAATCTTCTTAATGCTTCAATGTGGATTATACCAACAAAACCTGTTCCTACAACTCCTGTTCTAATTTTTTTCATAAAATCTCCTTTGCATTTTCTTTTTCTTTTAAAATAAGCTACTATTCAACCATAGTTTAGCACTCGAATTAAGATTTGTAAAGCCAATAGTATTATTGTAAAGTGATTATCTCCTTACGGTATTTTCTGAAATTATAATGAATAAATGAAGAATTTTAATAATATATTTGAACTTTTTAAAAATATAGTTTGCATATTAACTAAATTGGTATTATAATAAAATTGTATTCATTACAATTTCTTTTCAGTACTATAAAATATAATAAAGGATGATGTTTATGGCCGAAACATTTAGAGAAATTTTTAATGAAAAACAGATTAGTCCTTC
The DNA here is from genome assembly GCA_964473425.1 of uncultured Candidatus Izemoplasmatales bacterium. Lineage (GTDB taxonomy): Bacteria > Bacillota_I > Bacilli_A > Izemoplasmatales > Izemoplasmataceae > JAFGXW01. Next base: position 3,909 of record CAYYOU010000007.1, read on the forward strand.
ATATACTAGGACAAGAATTTATGCGTATTTAGAAAAAAACAACAATCACCCCACTGCTGATGAGATTTACAAAGCATTAATAGGTGAATTACCAACATTATCAAAAACTACTGTTTACAATGTTCTAAAGCTTTTTATAGAAAAGGAACTTGTAAAACCTGTGAACATGAGTGCCACAGAAATGAGATATGAGATTTATCATACACCTCATTCGCATTTTAAGTGCACAGAATGTGGAACTATATATGATATTCCACACATTAAAACTGACTATAAATCAAATAAACTAGAAGGTTTTACAGTAACGGAGGAAGAAGTAAACTTATCAGGGATATGCCCAAATTGTAAAACAAATTAAAATAGTGAAAAGGAGAAAAAATGGAAGAAGTAAAAGAATTTTTTAGAATGCCTCTAATTGGAGATGATGCACCAAAATTTACTGCAACGACTACTCAGGGAGAAATAAATTTTCCAGAAGATTATAAAGGAAAATGGGTTATTCTTTTTTCACATCCAGCAGACTTTACACCAGTTTGTACATCAGAATTTATGACATTCGCAAGAATGCAACCTGAATTCAAAGCGCTAAATACAGAATTAATTGGATTAAGTGTAGACAGTTTATACGCTCATATCGCTTGGCTTAGAACAATCCAAGAAAAAATTGAATGGAACGGTATGAAAAACATGGAAGTAACATTCCCATTAATTGAAGATATTAGTATGAATGTTGCAAACAAATTTGGAATGATTCAACCTAAGCAATCAAATACACAAGCAGTACGAGCAGTATTTATAATGGACCCAAAAGCAAAAATTAGAACAATTTTATATTACCCACTTTCTACAGGGCGTAATTTTGATGAGATTAAACGCATTATCCAAGCTCTACAAAAAGCGGATGGTGAAGGCGTAGCTACTCCTGCAGATTGGAGACCAGGTGACGATGTAATAGTCCCACCTGCTGGTTCTTGTGGAACTGCAAAAGAAAGATTAGAATCAAAAGAAGACGGAATGTATTGTCTTGATTGGTTTATGTGTTTAAGAAAAGATAACAAATAATAACAAGCAATAAAAAGAACAAATTCCAATGGGATTTGTTCTTTTTTACAATATAGAATTTTAAACTGTAATATCTTTTTTAAGATATAGTCTCCAAGTTGCAAGTAAAGCAACAGTTACTATCGAAACTGTAAGCAATAAATACAATGGTTTTATCATTTCATCTTTTACAATTGTTACTGCATTAATATATTCATATGGTGTAACGTATTTTAAAAATTCAGCACTCTCTGTCAACTTTGATATTATATCAACAACATACATTCCAATTACAAGACCCATGCTCATGCTAATGACTCTTCTAGATTTCGTAACAAAAATACTGGCCAATAATGAGATTGAAGCAAATACTGCTTGTAATAAAAATGGTGCAAAACTATACAACAACCATATAGTAACATTTAATTCTCCATAAATACTAAACACGAATAATAGTATAATAGAAACCACTAAGTTCATTAATAATAAGTTTATAGCAACAACAATTATTTTTCCAAATAATATATTTGTTCTACTGATTGGTTGTGCTAACAAAAATTCTATTGTTTTATCTTCTTCTTCCTTACTTAAAATACTACTACCTAGAATCGCAGCATAACTACCACCAATTAACGTTACAAATAGATACCCTTCAACTCCAAACCATCCATATATATTGGACATGTCCAATCCGCCTTCACCCATTCCAAATATTTCTAAAAATTCAGGTGGATAAATGCTCAATAAATCTTCTAACTGTGAAAATGCATCTTCAAAGGCTGGAAATAATAACAACATTAACCCAGCTAAGCCTGCCACAATGACAGTCCACAGTACTAATGATTTAAAATTTCTTTTAAACTCAGTAATGATATATGTTTTCATTATTTGCCCTCCTTTTCATAAAAATGCATAAATATTTCTTCTAAAGAAGGTTCAATAATTGTTAAATCAGATACTCCATTTCCTGATAGTAATTCTAAAAGTTTTTCTGTTGTTCCTGTATAGACAAAAGATATATGTGAATTTTCTCGTTTAAGCGCGACAATTTCATCGTCTTCAAAGATAAAGTCTTTTTTTGCCTTAAATCTGACCTTTTTCGCTCTTGCATTCATAATATCTTCAATAGATTCTACTTTAATCAATTTACCTTCTTTGATAATGCCTACTCGGTCACAAATCCTTTGAACTTCACTCAATATATGAGAACTGAAGAAGATAGTCGTTCCTTGTTTTTTTTCTTCTTCAATAATTGTAAAGAATGTATTTTGCATTAAAGGGTCTAGTCCACTTGTAGGTTCATCTAGAATCAATATTTCTGGTGAATGCAACAAAGCCTGAACGATAGCTACTTTTTTCTTATTTCCAAAAGACAAGTCTTCAATTTTTCTTGATAAATCTAATTCTAAACGTGAAGATAGTGCAAACATTTTCTCTTTATAATCAACTTCAAAGAATGATCCAGAATAGTGTAAAAATTCCTCTACTGTCATATCACCATAAAAATTTACTTCACTCGGAATATATCCTATGTGTTTACGGATTTCGACACTATCATTAATAATATCTAGATCCATAATTTTAGCGCTACCACTAGTTGGAAAAATGAAGTTCAACAATGTTCTTACTGTCGTACTTTTACCAGCACCATTTGGTCCAATAAAACCGAATATTTCCCCTTTTTTTATCTCAAGTGAAACATCAAGTATTCCTCTAGCATTTTTCTTATAGTATTTAGTTAGCGAATCAATTTTAATCATAGTTTTCCTCCTTGTATTAAATTTTTCCTGAATACTCTGAAAAGCTATATGCATATTATCAAAATTGTTTTGAATATAATCAATATTATACCACAAAAAAGTCTATACTAAACCAATCGTATTTCATCAAGATAATAAGCAAACCAAATAATATGTTGATAAAGACAAATATACTTTATATAATACTTTTGATACGTCTTTACTAATTTGGCATTTAAAAGGAGATAAAAATGGTAACTTTACTTTTATTAACTATTATTTACATTGCATTTATATCATTAGGTATTCCAGATGCTATATTAGGTGTTGCATGGCCTGAGATGAGATTAGATTTAGGAGTTCCACTTGATGCTACTGGTTTGATTATTATTACATCGACTTTCTCTACAATAATATCTTCACTTGCATCAGGATTTTTATTAAAAAAAATAGGAACAGCTAAAATAACCTTATTTAGTGTTGGATTAACTTCTATAGCCTTAATAGGTATATCATTTGTTCCATCTTTTTACTGGATTATCCTGTTTGCAATACCTTTAGGTTTTGGTGCAGGTAGTATTGATACTGCACTAAATAATTATGTAGCGTTGCATTATAAGACACATCATATGAACTGGCTCCATGCCTTTTGGGGAATTGGAGCAACTATGGGCCCATTCATTATGTCAGCTTTCTTTGCTCTTAATTATTCATGGCGAAAGGGTTATATGACTCTTGGTTTCGTTCAATTAGGGATATTCTTAATTCTATTATTCTCTTTACCTTTATGGAAAAAACAAGAAAAAATATCGACTGCAAACACAGAACTCCATAATAAAAATTTATCATATAAAGAAGTATTTAAAACTAATGGTGTTAAACTTTCAATGCTTTTATTTGTCATTTATTGTGCTGCGGAATTTAGCATTGGAAGTTGGGGAGCATCATATTTAGTAAATACTAGAAATATACTAACAGCAACAGCTGGAACATTGATAGGTATATATTATGCCGGGATAACAATTGGACGAATTGTATCAGGATTTATATCATTTAAGATCAACAACAATCAGTTGATTTTAGTTGGAATAATTTTGTTTGTTTTTTCATCAGCATTGCTTCTAATAAGCTTACCTTTAGAAATTCTATATGTGATATTTTTCTTACAAGGTATTGGACTTGCACCAATATTCCCAAGTTTAACACATGAAACACCTAGAAGATTTGGGGCAGACAAATCACAACATGTAATAGGGTTTCAAATAGCAAGTGCATACGTTGGAGCATCAATATTTCCTGCGCTATTTGGTGTTTTAGCAAGATATAGTTCATTACAGATTTACCCATATTACATCTTAGTAATTAGTATCATTATGTTTGTAATAAACAAAGCATTAGTAAAGAAAACAAGAATAATGTAAAAAAAAGTAGATAGTCTTATATAAAGAATATCTACTTTATTTATTATTTCTAAGCAACGGAGCTTCTATTATTTTTTTAACTTTATCACATAAATCAAATGAGGTCATATTTCTATATTCATCAAAAGGAATTTGCTCATGAATCACTACTGTAATTCTTTTTGGAAATGGCCATTTCACTTCTTTAAAATTTTTTGGTTTAACAATTGTAAGTGGAACAAGTGGTGCTTTACTCTTTAAGGCAACTTTAAATGATCCTGGTTTAAACTCGCCCATTATGCCTATTTCTTTTGACCTTGTGCCTTCAGGGAACACAACCATTGTTGATCCGCTTTTAACATTCTTAATTACATGAATAATTGATTCAGCGCCTTTTCTGGCGTTTTTTCTATCAATAAAAACACTCCCTAGTTTTGGTATCCACTTACCAACAGCGAATAAATCTCCTATTTCTTGTCTTGTTAAAAATGCAACTGGATATTTATACAACTTATACATTAAAACAGGTACATCCATCATAGATGTGTGATTAGAGTATATTGAAAATCCAGGATCCTTCGGAAGATTCTCTAAACCTATTGCTTTAATTCTCATGTTTGTAGCATATACTGGAACAGTCATAATTTGTTTAGCTATTAAGTGTTTTAATCTTGAATTTTGAGGCTTTCTTTTAGCTACTAAGAAATATAAAACATCAATATATAAAAAGAACACAATAAGCATTGCTACAGTCCCCATGAGAATACTTAAAATAATCATAAGAGGATTATTTATAACACTATCTGCTTTGTAATCAAACAAGTAAACACCAAAAATTGATACAGTTATATTGATCACTACTAATAATATTGCAAACATGTTGTCATCACTCCTTTTTGTTTATACAATTATATAATAGATATCCAAGAAAACAAAATGTTGTATTAAATACAATATTCATTTACTCACCTCGTAAATCAAGTGGTAGTTAGATTTCTTATTTTTTCCTCTTATGATAAATTATAAAAGGTAAAAACCAAATTAATATTATGCCGAATGACATTGTTAATACTCCAACCAAATATCCAATATATCCGAATTGTTCAAACATTTCAAATGGAGTTCCATCTCCATTTAACATATACATAAGATTCTCACCAGTTACATTACTAGCAATAATTAATATTACTACAATAATTGACAATGCAACTTTTTTTCCAATCTTTCCAATTGGGATACCATTGATACACTAAAATCATATAAATATACATAAAAAAGAAATTCATATGTCCAAACATAAATTGATAGAATCTAAATCTATCTACACTATAAGGAATATCTGGGAACAAAACACTAGCAAGTGCTCCCCAGGTCCAAAAATAACCAATTGCAAACAATTGGTATTTCTTAGTATACAGTGCATATATACCAATAAATAATGTAAATGCACAAAGACCAATCGGCAAACTAAGTGCCCAGGTCCAGGTTCCATTTAGTATAAACCAAAGATATAATAACATCTCACATACAACGGCAGAAACAGCAACAATCTTTGCAAATCTTCTTTCATGTTTCCAATTTCTAAATTTACTTCTAAAAACATATATAAGTGTTGCCCCTATTATCAATAAAACGAATAACATCATATGTACAAAATTAAATGCTACAAACTCAATTCCAATTTCATCACCAAAAAATTTCATATTTCAGTCTCCTCGTATAATATGTTTATTGGAAAGCAAATTCAATATCTCTTAAAACGTTATCTACGTAACTTCAATCATCTATTGTATTATCCGTAAACTTTTATGCCGTCCTTTAATACTTCATTAATCAAGGATGGATTTTCTTCAAGTGTAGGTAGTGTAATAATTTCTACTTTCTTTTTTAACTTTATTCTTAATTCTTCTACAAGGCTATAAAACCTCATTCCCGTTATAGAAGTTGACATAAGTAAGTCTATATCACTAGTCTCAGTTACAGACCCCTTTGCATAAGATCCAAAGAGATAGCAATATTCAACATCATAGTTAACTAAAACAGAGGTTACTGTATCTTTAATCTTTTCAATTGTAAGTAGTCCGTGTTCTTCATCAATTAATCCATATTTTTCTAATATTTCTATAATATATAGGTACTTAATAGAACCTTTTTTCGATTCATTATTTTCATAATTAACATATGTTCTTAATGGTATATTAATAAGATTTGAAGCTTCTTTCTGTGTTAAATCTAGGGATTTTCGTAGTTCTTTAATAGACATAGTATCACCACCTACTAATAGTATACAATAAATTGCATACTATTAAAATAAATATATGCAATAATTGCATTTAATATTTTCCCCGGTGTAATTTAGTCATTGGTCAAAATGACATCATTACGGCCAAACCAAGAGAAATCGCCCCTCTTAGAGGCCTAGAATAACTAAAAAGACCTACTATCTATTGAATTCAGGTCTCCAATCGATTTTCGTGATAGGCAAACAAAAAGCATACAAGTATGCTTTTAAAGTTTTACTATAATTTGAAGAACTGTTGTACTCCATTTTTGTATATCTGAGTGAACTCACCCTCTATAAGTGGATAGATATAATCAAAAAATGCGTTTGTTACATTATTACCATCTATCATATGAGGAGGAATAACTTGTTCCTTATTTGCAACCTTATATACATCTACAGGAATATATGCTACTTGATAGTCTTCACTATCTAATCGTTGGATTCCGACCATTTTATCGTTTTCTCCATTTAAAGCAAATGTAATTGCATGTCTTCCTACTTCAATTGCTTCATTTACATCAGATTCACTTCTGCACATACTACCACTTCTTTGAACGGTTGATAATTCAATGGAACGAGTAGGAATACCTAGTTCACTTTCAATTACATCACCTAGATACGTTGCCACACCACCCAACTGTTTGTGTCCGAATGCATCAACAGTTGCACTCATTGCTCCAATGAAGTTACCTTCTTTATCCTTAATTCCTTCACTTACAACAATTAAGCAGTTTTGCGTTTTAGAGTATACTCCTTTTACTTCTTTTAAAAATTCTTTAATGTCAAAAATATTTTCTGGGATATATACTAAATCAGGTCCGTTTCCTTCTTTTGTAGCAACATGCGCTGCGGCTGTTAACCAACCAGCATGTCTTCCCATTATCTCAACGATTGTAACTTTACCATGTTGATAAACATTACTATCTAATTTCAATTGCATTATTGTGTTAATAATATACTTTGCCGCACTACCAAATCCAGGAGTATGGTCTGTTAAGGGTAAATCGTTATCCACAGTTTTAGGGACACCAATAACATACATTTCATAGTTTACCGTTTTTAGAAACTCACTCAGTTTTACACAGGTGTCCATAGAATCATTCCCACCATTATAAATGAAGAACCTTACGTTATTCTTTTTAAACACTTCAAGCATCTTTTCATATACTTCTTTGTCCTCTAAGTGACTCACAAGTTTAAAACGAACACTACCCATCGCTGATGCTGGCGTGTGTTTCAACAATTCTAAATCTGATTTTATATCTTTTACATTTACAAAGTTTTCTTCTAGCACACCATTAATACCATGTCTTAAAAGTAAAATATTTTCTATTGTTTCACTATTCGCTAGTGCTTCTGTTATTACTCCGTATGCACTTGCGTTAATAACCGGGCTTGGTCCACCGCTTTGTCCATACATTAAATTTCCTTTAATCATTTAATTCAGCTCCTTTTTTAACCATTATTATTGTATCATATTCTTTTCTTAGGAGTGAATATATTTCGAAATCAACTAACTTATTCCTATATTTGTAAGCCTCTCTCATAGTTCCTTCATAAATAAACCCACATTTTACAGCAACTCTCTTACTACCAATATTCTCACTATGAATATATAAAGATAGTCTTTGAATATCGCTTTTGTTTCTAAAAATATAATCAACAAATGATTCCAACGTTTCTGTCATGTACCCTTTTTGTCTGTAATTATGTTTTAACAATCTATAACCAAGAGTTAATTCAAAATCGGATTCTCTCTTATATCCAACGGTTCCAATGAAGTTGTTATTTTCATCAAAAATCATATAATGAGTTTTTTTGTCAGCATCGAACCTAGTATCTTTGAAATCACTTAATTTTGCATCTATATCGGTATCTTCTAAATGATCATGAATACTGCGTTCTTCGATATCATTATAGAGCTCTACAAATAGCCTTACATCTTCATACTTTCAAATTTTCTAACTGATATCTTACTATTTTTAAACTAATGATTCACCCCATCCAATTTCTCACAATATTTTTTTATAGTTTCCTATGTCCAAGTTTATGGGTGCAGTTCATCATTGTAACACTTTTAATTGTAACTTATTCTTGTTTGAATACCATTTTGGTACTGGGTAATATCGTACGAGTATAGTCCCCGAAGTTTACCCGTATACGGAAGCGGGTTTGTGTGGTGGAGGAGGGGCTCCACCATAGGAATACACATACAAATATTCATTCTATCTTATGTTACTTATTTCTTAACATATCTTTGATTTCTACTATTTGGAGTATTTGGCAATGTCATTTCAACTAATCCAGATTCTATTACTGGATCAAGATAATTCTTTTTAAATGAAGCTCGTGATTTCATTTCAAGTAATTCTAATAATCCTTTTGTGGAATATGGTATTCCTTCTTCCATTATATTGATAAGTTTTTTAGCCTGTATACCTAACAAACTTGACTCTTTCTTTGAAGTTTTTATAATACGCTTAACTGTTTCAAGTATTGAATCAAGCATAAACTCTATGAAAGTATTAGAACTACCTTTTTTATTACATGTAGCAATTGCATCGTAATATTCTTGTTGTCTTTCTTTAATAATAGATTCTATCGGTAAATAAGCAAATACTTCTTCCTCTGACGCAAGTAAACAAGTTTGAAATAACCTACCCATTCTACCATTTCCATCTGAAAAGGGATGAATGAATTCAAATTCATAATGAAAAACACAAGATTTAATAAGAATGTTTTCATCGTAGTTATTAAGATAATCGTACAAATCAGAAATCAAAGAAAGAACTCTTGTTGCTGGTGGAGCAATAAAGATAACTCTATCTCCATCAAATACTCCTTCTTGTCCTAATCGATACTTTCCATAATCATCAACAAGCGACTCCATCATAACTCCATGATACTTAAGTAATTCATTACTATCGAATGGATTTATAGTAAGAATACTATCATATACTTTAATTGCATTTTGCACTTCTAGGATATCCCTTTTAGGTCCAATAACTAATTTACCATTAATAATATCTCTTACTTGTATCTCACTAAGTACGTTATTCTCGATCGCAAGTGAAGAATAAATAGAATTTATCTTATTTGTTCTTCTAAGTTGTGGTTTATTGTCTAATCCATGATTACTAGTTAATTGTCCTATTAACTTCATTATTGATGAAACATAGTTTAACATATTACTTGTTATTGTATAAGGTGGTTTATATGCCATATCAACAACTCCAATCTATAATGCTATTATATCAAAAAACATATAAAATTACAATTATCTTGTATGTTTTCTTGTATGTTTTCTTGTATGTTTTCTTGTAATGCTACTTCTTTTTTTACTGCATAACTGTAACTGTTATACTTTTGTCCTTTATTTTCCATACAAAAAAACCTCCTTTACAAGGATTTGTATTGGAGGATTATTATACGCTTTTTATTTTAACTAAACAATTTTGGGGTCAAAGTATTTTTGAGAATCCTTAATAATACTTAAATATATTTTTATTAATTATAGTTCTCAACAAATCTATTTGCGATTTATTCTATTAATTACTCTTTCCAATCTTTTCAAAGCTTCTGTAAGAGTTTCTAAATGAGTAGCAACACTAATTCTCAAAAATCCTTCTCCAGTTATCCCAAAAATAGAACCTCCTTCAACAACCAGTTTACCTTCAAATGATAGTTTTTTTAAGAAATCCTCTTCTTGAATGTTCAAACCACTAATATCTACCCATGCTAGATAGGTTCCTTTAGGTATTTCAAATTTAATTGAAGGAATGAATTCATCTATGTATTTCTTCATGTATTTAAAATTGCAATCAATTCTATGAATAACAGCATCTAACCAGTATTCTGCTTTTGTATATGCAGCAATTGTAGCTTCTAAAACAATTGGAGATATACTTGAATGCCCTGAATATCTTTCAAAAGTACTCCTGATAATTTTATTTTTTATTATCAAGTTGGTAGCTTGCAATCCTGTAAGGCTAAAAGACTTAGATAAAGAAGAAGCCACTATAACATTATCGCTTCCTTTTATATTTAGTAGAGATTCATAAGTTGTTGATTTTCTTACTAAATCAGCATGTACCTCATCAGAAAAAATAATTAGATTATTCTCATTACTAATTTTAATCAATCGTTCTAAATTCTCTTTGCTCCATACTTCCCCAATAGGATTATGAGGATTACAAATTATGAACATTGTTGTTTTTGGGTCACTAGCTTTTCTTGCAAAGTCCTCAAAGTCTATTGAGTAATTTCCATCTTTATAAATTAAATTATTTTCAATTATATTTCTTCCTGTATTCTCTATTACTTTCCCAAATTCTGAGAAAACTGGAGGTTGAATGATTATTCCATCTTTCTCAATAGTAAGAGATCTTAAAGCATTTCGTAATGCAGTCATTGTACCAAAACTAAAAAGCAGCCAATTTTTATCAACAGTTATTTTGTTTCTTTCTCTTAACCAATCAATAACACTTTTATAATATGTTGAATTAAATGCAGTATAACCCAAAACATTTTTTGAAACACGGATATTAATAGCTTCAATTATTTCGCTAGCAATAGGGAAATCCATTTCAGATACCCATAAAGAAATTGAATCCTCAAAATAATCCTGCTTTAGCATCTTATTAATTAAGCTTTTATGATTCTTTATTGTTGATAAACCAGTTCTATCGATCTTTTTATCTAAAAAGCTATCCTTAATCGTTTGAGAATCACGATTCGAAGTTTCTTTTTCTTTATTGACTATTATTCCTAGACTTTTCATACCTTATTCCTCCTATAAAAGAATATGTTATTTTTATTATTCGTAAATTTCACCCAAATATATTTTAACATCAAGTTCAAAATAATGTAAACTATATTAGTTAAGTTGGATATCTTTTGTTAGTTGAGTTGGATATCTTTTGTTAGTTGAGTTGGATTATAGGAAAACACAAATCAATTGTTGAATTCTAAAAAAGCTTAGTTGAATTCATTGATTACTACAACAATGAATGAGTAATAGCAAAACTAAAAGGAATGGCTCCTATTGAATACAGAAATCATTCCTTGTGATTAAATTAATTATTAGTACCTAGTCAAGGTTTTGGGGTTCAGTACATCGTTGTATCACTTTTAATTGCAACTTATTATAAAATTATTATTATCTCATTTTTTCCAAATATCATTAGCCATAATTCAGTATTTGTGAACGCTACTAAATACTATACTATAAATTACAAAAAACAATTTTTCCCACCTATTTAAATTGCATTTTGCTTAAAAATGTGTTAATTTAGATTTGGCACACTACTGTGAAAACTTAGTACGCAAAGATATAGGGCTTCCTTTGAAAAAAGATGCTTGCTATATTTGCAAAATAGGGATAAATCTCAAAGTAGGGTCACCATACTCTACTTTTTTTTGTACCCTAAAGTGGATATACAAATCTTATACTTTCCATTTCCCCAATTTTACAGTAAAAGGTCAAAATATAAAGTGAAAATTTGTAAGGACTGTGATGATATGAGTGAAAATAAAAGTTTAACAAAGTTTATGAAAAAGTTCTACAGAAGTATGACAACCCACTTAGGAAAACAAGTCATATTCTCGACAAACTTTAAAAATGAAAAGACAATTGATCAATTATCCATAAGTGATGACTCAAATCACATGCCAACAATTGTATTTGTTCTCTCAAGTAATTCAAAAATGAATTTAAAAGACTCAAATGGGATTATGTATAAGATGTTTGGTCTAAGAACTTTTAATGATTTAAATATTCAAAAGGAATTATGTGCAAATGGCTTAAAAATAACTTTTTTTATAGAAGATGTAAAACATCAATATATCATTGTTATTTTTAAGACATATAAGTTTGCAGATAATGTACTAAAAGGATATGAAACAAATGATGGAATGGAATATGTGTGGATAGAATTTATAGACTTTCAACTTCACCCGAGTTTAGTTCTAGAAAAATATAATAATGTTTTTCATAGAGTATTACAAAAAAAAGTTCAATCTAATATAAATATATTGTTAAATATCAACTGGACAAAAGAAATATCAGTTTATGAGAAAAAGTAGGATTAACTAGAATAATTATTACCGTATTGTTAATTAAAAGTTAACTATTGAGAAATAACATTGTTTTATTTCCTATATTTGATACATTAAAGTGGCAAGTAACTAATATTTAAAAATGTGTAATTGGCAGCTTAAAGGAGAATGAGACCATGAATAATCAATTTGAAAAACATTCTGACGCTCAAGAGTTCATTGCTGTAATATCTCAAGTAGCATCAGCATTTGCATTAGCTCAACCTCACAATTACAATGCTACCATTCATAATACGTTGAAAATAATAGGTGATTATGTTGATGCAGATCGCTCATATATGTTCAAATATAATTTTGAAAAAGGCGCAACTTCAAATACACACGAGTACTGTATAAAAGGTATTACTAAAGAAATTGATAATTTACAGCATATTCCACTAACAATGATTCCTGATTGGGTTGAAACACACAAAGCAAAGATTTCAATGAATATTCATGATGTTTCTAAACTTGATAAAGATGATGGAGTCCGCAAAATTCTAGAACCACAAGGGGTGAAAAGTTTATTAACTATTCCACTATTTAGAAATGATAAACTCTTTGGATTTTTGGGTTTTGATTCTGTAAAAGAGAGACATAGTTATACTCGTTTTGAACAAGCTGTGTAAACTGAATACTCAAAATTACTAATTAATTTACTTGAACTTTTAAAATTAGACATTATATAATTCAAATCACTTATGAATTCAGTGTAAAATAGTTCATATTAGTGAAATATTAAATAAATATAAAATATTTTAGTTAGAATTTATATGAGAAAAAATGAAACGAGGAAAATTATATGAAAACTCCTTTTAGAAAACAATCTAAAACTTTAGAATTTATATCTGTAATATCTCAAGTAGCTTCAGTCTTTGCGTCAGCACAAACTAAAAATAGCAATGCTACAATTAATAGTACGTTGAAAATAATAGGTGAATATGTTAATGCAGATCGCTCATATATTTTTAAATATGATTTTGATAATGACACTACTTCAAATACACATGAGTATTGTGCAAAAAGCATCACTAAAGAAATAGATAATTTACAAGACATTCCGCTTTCTATGGTTACTGAATGGGTTGAAACACATAAAGCAAATAATCCAATGAATATTCCCGATGTTTCTAAACTTCCTAAAGATGATGGAGTAAGACTGATAATTGAACCCCAAGGCATAAAAAGTCTAGTAACTATTCCATTATTTAGAAATAATAAACTCTTTGGGTTTTTGGGTTTTGATTCTGTAAAAACAATACATAATTATACGGATTGTGAGTTAAATTTGTTAAATAAATACTCAGAAATACTAATATGTGTATTTGAACGTTTTGATTTAGATTCTAAACTGCAAAATGAAAAGATGAAAGTAGAATTACTTGTGAAAGCAGCATATATCGGCTCTTGGGAGTGGAATCTTAAAACTGATAAAATGATAATAAACGATATTTGGGCAAACATGCTTGGTTATGAATTAATAGAATTAGGACCCATTGATATTGATACATGGAAGAATCATACTCATCCAGATGATTTAATCCTAGCAATGAAAAATATTCAAGATGTACTACAAAAGAAAAGTTCTTATTATTCAAGTGACATCAGAATGAAACACAAAAACGGTGAGTATATATGGATTAAGGATTCAGGCCAAGTGACAGAATGGGATGGAGATACTCCTCTGAGAATGAATGGTGCACATATTGATATTAGTGAACATAAGAAAAAAGAGCAAGAATTAAGTGTTATAACACAGGCAGTCAATTTTTCTCCAAATTCGATAATGATTACTGATTCAATGAGAAATATTATTTATGTCAATCCCATGTTTGAAAAATTAACTGGATATACTAGTAAAGAAGTAATTGGAAAGACAGCAAGCTCAATTAGACTAAATTCAGAAAATGAACACAAATTTGAACAAATTAAAGCTGCTATTTATAATAAAGAAGTTTGGAATGGAGAGTTCTACAATCGTAAAAAAAATGGTAGTTATTATTGGGAATTCATTTCTCTTTCAGCGGTATTTGATGAATTCAATAATGTAAGTCATCATATTTCTATAAGCAAAGAAATAACGGCGAGAAAAAATATCGAGATTACATTAGAAAAAAAACGTAAAAATCTTGAAGATGACATAAAAATGAAAATAACTGAAATTGAAGATTCCCAACAAGCAGCGATTATTGCTTTAGCTAAAATAACGGAGTCCCGAGATAAAGATACCGGAAAACATGTTGAACGTGTACAGTATTTATCTAAAGCACTAGCAACTAGTTTAAGTGAACACGACAGATATAAAGGCATTATCGATACTCAATTTATTAATGATATATTTTATGCCTCTGCATTGCATGACATTGGTAAGGTAAACATATCAGACAATATTTTATTAAAACCCGGGAAATTAAATACAGAAGAAATGGAAATCATGAAAACTCATGTCTTAATAGGAGATTCCATATTGGCTGATATGATAAAATACTATCCCAAATCGAATTTAATTTTAATGGGCAGAAAAATCGCAAGATTTCATCACGAAAAATGGGATGGTTCTGGATATTTAGGACATCTTAAAGGAAGAGATATTCCTTTATCAGCACGCATTATGGCACTAGTTGATGTTTATGATGCAGTAAGATCAAAAAGGCCTTATAAAGATATATTTTCGCACAAAGAAACTTTTGATATCATTATCAACGGTTCTGGCAAACATTTTGATCCCGATATTGTTGATGCTTTCGTACGTACTAATGAACAATTTGATGCTATATTCAGTTCACTTAAAAACTAATTAACCTAAGCACCATTGACAATTTTGTATTCTGAAAAAATATGTTGTAATATTATTAGAATTAGAAGATGTGTAAAATAATAAAGGTATTGTACAATTATTATGCGAGTAGTGATTATATGAAATATCAAGCTAAAGTATACACGTGAATCCGAGTAATATTGTATATTATTTTATTAATCTTTTTCACTTTGATATTTTTTGTACCAAAAGCAGAAATTCTTGTCATTATCATTATTACTTTTTCTTTGGCTATTATAATTTTTCCTTTCTTATATCGATATTATGAGTTAACAGATGAATACTTGTATATTCACAAAAGCATTTTTACGAAAAAAATACTTTTTATCAATATTAAGTCTTTTATACTTTGTAAAAACTTTAAAAGTAGATATCCAATGAAAATGAAAGAATCGAAATTAAAGAACACAAAAAAGGAACTATTAAAGGGACTACTTACATTGGACCGAAAGACAGAGATTCTATGTACAGTGAATTAGAAAAAAGATGCCATAATTTAACAAAAGAAACCAACTAATGACAATGTCATTAAGTTAAGAATCAAAAAGTAACAAATGACAAATAATCAACAGAAAACAAGAAAATTCGAAAGAATTTCCTTGTTTTTTTAAGGTTAGAGTAAAACAAAAGACTGAATTCAGGAAATTCAGTTGATTATATTACAAATTAGAGTTAATTATGATACTCTATAAATGAAGCTTTTATAGCTCTGAGCTTTGATATTTCTAACAAAGGATCTGTGCTCACGAGTAATAGAAAGATATCTACTAATTAAGGCTTCAATATTGAATGAGATAGTATTATAAAGTCTAAGAAACTGGCGGCAGACATGAACCGCCATAACAAAATTGATTTGATAATTGTGAGTGTTGTCACGATTCATCAGAATAGTATTTTGAACAATAGACTTACAGAAATTATGCAAAGTAAGACGTGCAAATATTTCTTGAATAATACTATCTTTTTTCTTTGCGTGAAAATTAACAAGACCAACACTGTATTTGAGTTCTCTAAACGAAGTTTCAATACCCCATCGAAGCTTATACAAATGTTTCAAATCATCAGAGGAAAACTCGTTTGATAGATTAGTAGCTAAACACTCATATCGTCCGTCATTAAGACGGATGCGTACAACTCTAAAAGAAAGAGAATAAACTGGGTTTTCTGTGTTTGAAAAGTCAAAACGGGATGTTGAAGGGGAAAATCTATAATTAGGCAAAGATTTATATACTTTTCTTTGATAGTTCGTGATATCTACAGTAAAAGTCATATCAAACTCCGTATCAGGTAAGTTGAATCCTGATAAAATCCCATTACTATGTATATCTTTTACTCTCGTTACATAGTTTGATTTAATGCTTTCAATGTGAGCGAAAACATTATAACTTTCATAACCTCTATCTAGAATAACAATGGATTTATCAGAAACATTGGGTAACATATCAATCAAAGCACTACGCTCATTCATGAGCCTAATGGGCTGAATAATAGCATCAGTATAGATATGATTATTCAAATCATACATGGCAGAAAGAACAAGGACATTATGACCCTTACCATTCTTTCGTTCAACATGTGTTTCAGAATCTACAGCGTTATGAAAAATATTTAGTCTAGATCCATCAACAGCAAGCAAATTATATCCTCGAAACTTTTTAGGCTTTCGTAAAGAGTTAGAAAACTCGCTAAAGACATGAGAGAAAGCCTCAG
>CAYYOU010000008.1:0-18235 GCA_964473425.1 uncultured Candidatus Izemoplasmatales bacterium
GGTTGTCTTGATTTAACTGTAGATATGGTAGAAACAATTGGTAGAGATACTAGTTTAATTATCGAAGATCCAAGTAAAAAAGGAGAAACATTTAGAGCTATCGTTGAATCACATCATCGTATCATACCAGGTGATGTTGTGAAGGTAAACGTAAAACCAAGCAAAATGTTTATATTTAATCCGAATACAGGAGAGTTAATCACTTAATGTTAGAAAAAGAGAGTAACTTAAAAGCCTGGTTATATTTATCACCGGCATTGATTCTGCTTACTTTATTCATCTTCTATCCTTTATTTAACGCATTCTTAATCTCGTTCTTTAAAGATGTTGTTATCGAAGATATGTCTACAGATGGATTTGCTGGTTTAGACAATTACAAAGAAGTATTAGGAAACATAAACTTTAGAAATGCACTAATAAATACTGGAACTATTGTATTTATTTCAGTTCCAGTATCAGTGATTGTAGCTTTATTTATTTCAGTAGGGCTAAAATCAATTAAGAAATTTCAAGGAGTATTTCAAACAATATTCTTCTTGCCATATGTAACAAATGCTATCGCAATTGGTATGGCATTTGCATTCATTTTCAACCGTGATTTTGGTCTTCTTAACACAATGTTAGGTTGGTTTGGAATTGGTGGAGAAGAAACAATTAACTGGGTAGGTGCTGGAGCAACATGGGGTAGAGCAATGACTGCACTACTTATCTTCTCAATTTGGGGAGGCCTTGCCTTTAAAATCTTGGTATTCCTTAGTGGATTACAAGGAATTGACAAACAATACTATGATGCTGCTAAAATTGATGCAGCACCTAGATTTAGAATATTTTCAAAAATTACAGTTCCATTACTATCACCTATGATAGCTTATGTAACAATAACTAGTTTTATTGGGGCATTCAAAGTTTATACAACAGTTGTAGGTATGTTTGGAGCAAGTATGGGACCATCAGGAAGTCCTAGACAAATGATTACCGTAGTTGGGCTGGTATATAGTTATATCGGTACAATCGGAAAAGGTGGAACCGCTGCCGCTATAGCAATCATTCTCTTTATTATCACACTTGCATTTACAGGAATTCAAATGCAAGTATCTAAAAAGAGAGTACATTACTAGGGGGGTGAGACTATGGATGAAAAAATGATAAAGAAACAAAAGCTTAAAAGAAATATTTTCAACGTTGTCTTATATACTTTCCTGGGTATAGTAGCAATATTTGTAGTAATTCCATTCTATTGGATGATACTTACAGCATTAAAGTCTGATGCAGATCTAGTAGTAGTACCACCAAAACTATTTTTACCGTTTAAAGAAATAGTGTTCCAAAACTTCAACGATGCATTTGCAAGAGCACCGTTTGGAAGAAATATGATAAACACAATAACGGTTGCAGCAATTTCAACTGTAGGAACATTATTTACAACAATATTCGCAGCATTTGCATTTTCAAGATTAAACTTTAAGGGAAGAGACTTACTATTCATTATATTAATTTCAACAATGATGATCCCTGGAGAAATCTTTGTAATTACAAACTACTCAACAGTTGCAAGATTAGGATGGTTAGGAGCAAACAATGTTCCTCAGCTATATTCTCAAGCATTACTTGCAATGACATTGCCATTTATGACAAGTGTATTCTTCATCTTCTTCTTAAGACAAAGTTTTAAGAGAATACCAGATGAATTATATTTTGCAGCTAAAGTAGATGGAACAAGCGATTTTAAATATTTATGGAGAATCATGGTTCCAATTGCTAAACCGACAATTATTACTATTACAATATTAAACGCAATGGGAACTTGGAATGCTTATATTTGGCCGAATTTAGTAACTGATAACGCAGATTTCAGAATGGTTACCGATGGTCTTAGAAATGCATATTCTGAACTAGGCGGAAGAACAATATTCAATGAACAAATGGCCGCAGCATTGATCATTACTTTACCACTATTAGTTGTATTCTTATTACTTAAGAAATACATTATGCGTGGAGTTTCAAGAAGTGGAATTAAAGGTTAGAAGATATAATTTTTAAAAAATAGGAGGATTAAATTATGAAGAAAATTTTATTATTAGTTGCTGTTTTTGCACTAACGTTATCTTTGGCTGGTTGTTTAAAGGAACGAGAAGAAACAGAAGCTGAAGAGGTAGTTGTACTTGATGTACTTCCTGAAGGAGATATTGATATAACATTTTGGCATATTTATGGACAAGGTAAAGCTGCTTTGTTAGATGAATTAATTGCTGAGTTTGAACTTTTATATCCAAATATCAATGTAGATTCTGTATCTCAAGGATCTTACACAGATTTATTACAAAAAACTAAAAAAGCAATTGGGACAGGAGTTACACCTGACTTAGCGGTTGGATATCCTGATCACTTTGCTGAATACCTTGATTTAGGTGGTATTATTGGACTTGACGGTTTTGTAGAACATGCTGAATGGGGAGTAGATTTAACAGATTTCGTTGATTCTTATGTTGCTGAAAATGAGCAATACGCAGAAGGTATTATGTATTCAATGCCTTACTCAAAATCAACTGAAATGATGGTTTATAACAAAACTGTTTTTGATGCAAATGAAATATATCTTACTAATGAAGATGTACTTACTTGGTCTGAATTAGAAGTAATTGCTGAAACAGTTGTTGGAGACGGCGAAAATCAATGTGAATTCTTAATTAATTATGACTCTAGTGCTAACTTGTTTATTACTGCAAGTAAACAATGGGATGCAGGATATACTAATTCTGCAGGAGAAGTACTAATTGACAATGAAAACACAAAAGACATGTTGCAGTATTTTGATGGATTATTTGATGAAAATATATTAACGTTACCTATTGAATGGGATGAACAATATGGATCAAATAATTTCTTAGCAGAAGATGTATGTATGACTGTTGGTTCTACTGCAGGGATTACATATAATATTCCACCAGCTGGAAGTTTTGAAATTGGTGTAGTTCCAATTCCTCAAAAAGAAGGCGGACCAGTTAGTGTTATGCAACAAGGACCTAACGTTGCTATTATGGAAAATACAAGTGATGCTGAAAGATTAGCTTCTTGGTTATTAATCAAATTTTTAACAAACACTGAAAATACAGCTAAATGGGCAATTGACACTGGATATCTTCCAGTTAGAAAATCTGGGTTTGAAAGTGATAATTATCAAGAACATTTAGATTTTGAAGACCCATTATTTAACCTAGATTATTTATATCATTCAATGTCTGCAAATGCAGCTTATGCACAATTGAATTCATTCCAGTATGATCCAGCATTTGCTGGTATAGGGCTTATTTCATCAGCCAAAGTACGTGAAGAAGCAGGATATTTATTAGAAACACTTTATGTTGAAACAACTTTAACGTTTGATCCTGCACGTGTTCACACTTTAGATGAAATTCAAAGTGTTATCCAAGATATGCTTGATCAATTAACTTGGTAGAAAGTAACTTATTGAAATGAAAAAAATACTTTTTATTGTATCAACAATTCTATTGTTTACATTAGCCGCATGTAATAAAGAAAAATTAATTGAATGCGATAATGGAATGATAGAAGTTGACGGGATATGCGTTGTTGATACAGAACTCTACACAACTTACACGGATGAAACTGTAATAGATTTTGTTTATGAAGGTAAAAATTTTATTACTGATGGTGTAGGGATAGTAACATTAGAGAGTTGTACCGATGGAGATACTGCAATGTTCACAAGTGGATCTACATCTTTCCCAGTGAGATTTCTTGGGATTGATACTCCTGAATCGACATACAGAATTGATCCATGGGGAAAATCAGCAAGTGCATATACTTGTGATAAATTAACCAATGCATCGCAACTTATCCTTGAATCTGAAGCTGAAAGAACTGATGGAAACGGACGTTATTTGGCTTGGGTATGGTACGATGGAAGATTATTAAATTTAGAATTAATTGAACAAGCCTATAGTAATGCAAAAGGAACAGCTAATACTAAATATGAAAACATTGTTTACGATGCAGAGTTGAAAACACAACCCACTAAGAGACGTATTTGGGGAGAAGACGACCCAAATTACGACTATAGTTTGGATGGAACTCAAATTACTATTGAAGAATTAGTTACTAATCCTGATTTATATACATCTTCAAAACTTGTAGTTACAGGAGTTGTATCTAGTTCAGTTTCTGGGCATCCTTATATTCAACAAGATGGATATGGTATTTACCTTTATTTAGGGTATGAATATACTACTCAATTTGCTGTTGGAAATGAAGTGCGAGTTCAAGGACTGAATTTATCTTTTTATGAAGATAAAGAAACAGGAAGTCCACAATTAGTAGGATTTTATGTAAGAAATGTTACAAAGCTTTCAGTTAATAATGTTGTTGAGCCTAGAGTAACAACACTTTCTGAGTTATCAGAAACTGATTTAGGTTCATATCTAAGCATTAATGATTTGGAAGTACTTGAAGTTTATGTAAGTCCAAATACAGGAGATTACACTATATCTTGTGAAGATTCTCTTGGTAATGAAATTGGACTCCATATACAAAGCACTGTTTCACAAATAGAAATTGACGAAATGTTTGTGGTTGGAAGTACGGTTGATGTTGTTGGACCAATGAGTAGATACAGATCGCAATATCAATTTGAATTATCGTCATTAGAATTTGTAACAAAAAATTAAAAGAATAGAAAGAGGAGGAAAGAGATTTATGAAAAAAGTTTTAGCGCTTTTATTGGCTTTTACCTTAGTATTTACTTTAGCTGGGTGTAAAGACAAAGTTAATCAAGAAGATGTTGATAATGTAGCAGATGCAACTCAAAAATTATCATTAGATGTATCTGATGTATTAGCAGTAACAGCTACTTTTGAATTACAAGCAGCTGGGTTACATGATACTGTAATTACTTGGGAATCTAGTAATGCTGCTGTTGTTTCAACAGCTGGTGTTGTTAATAGACCTGCTATAGGAGCTGGAGATGCAACTGTTATCTTAACAGCTACTATTACTTTAAATGATGAAGTTCTTACAAAAGAATTCACTGTAAAAGTTCTTGAAGCTGTACCTACAAGTGCAGTTACGATAGCTGTATTAAATTCTGCAGCTGTTGCAGTTGATGACACTGTTCAAATTACTGGTGTTGTTGTTGGGACTATTATTGGAAAAGGATTCCATATTTATGACGGAACTGGATTCTCTTATGTTTACCAAGGAACTGAACCTATTTTTGCTCTTGGGGACAAAGTTACTGTAACAGGAACTAAAGTTATTTACTTTAACTTAATCGAAGTTTCTAACGTTACAAGTGCTGTATTAGTTGATTCTGGAAATGCATTACCTGCATTTACTCCAATGACTATCGCAGATATTAGCTTAGAAGATAATACAAACACAGATATTTATAATACACAAGTTGAAATCACTGGTGTTGTAGAACTTGTTGGAGCTTATAACAATGTTTATATTACATGGGTTGATGCTGACTTCAATCAAGTTACTGCAGAAGTATATTACAAATCAGGTTCTCCTGATAAAATTTCTGAATTAGTAGCTTTAGATGGAAAACTTGTTACTGTAGAAGCAATCCTTATGGATTTCCATACTACGGAAGGTTGGAGAATTAGTGTAAACACAAATTCTACAATTACTGAAGAAACTATGACAGATTTACAAAAAGCACAATATGCTGCAGGTATGCTTTCTTTAGGAGATACTACTGTAGTTGATGGTGATTTAGAATTACCACTTGCTGGTGGATTAACATCTACTATCACTTGGGCAAGTGACAATGAAGCTGTTGTTGCTGTTGATGGTAAAGTTACTGGTGCTGTTGTTGAGAGCGATGTTGTTCTTACTGCTACAGTTACAGTTGGTACTGCAAGTGTTGATAAAACATTTGACCTTCACGTTTTAGATGCTGCTTCAATTCCTTTATCAGTTACTGCTGCTTTAGCATTGGCTGATGATACTGAAGTTGCTGTTGTTGGTGTTGTTACAGGATTTAATTACAGCGAACCAATGATTCAAGATGCTGATGGTACTGCTATTTATATTAATAGTGATATCGAAGCTATGATTGGAGATAAAGTTGTAATTACTGGTACATTAGCTACTTATGAATCTTGGGGTACTGTTCAAAGAAGACTTGATGATGCTGCTTTAGTTAAAGTTGTATCATCAGAAAATGATTTATTCGTATTTGATACATATATGGTAGATGATATATTTACTGATTATCCTGCAAACTCATCTCAAAGAATAACTTTAACTGATGTTATCGTTGGTATAGATGATGGATATGGATATACATTCGTAGTTTCTGGAGAAGCAAACTTTAAGTTTAAAGCTCCTGCATATTTCTACTCAATTTTCGCAGAGGGAGACACTATAGCACAAATCACATTTAATGTTCTAGAACTTAATTATGATAATGTTAAAGTAGTTCAAGTTGTATTTGGTGGATTAACAGAAGCTGAATATATGCTAGCTGCAACAATGACAGTAAGTGCACCTGATGCTGCTGTTGAAGATATTATGCTTGTTACTGAATTACCTGATTTTGGTGCTACAATTGTTTGGGCATCAGATACTGAAGCTGTAATTAGTGCAATGGGTGTTGTTGACAGACCTGCAAATGGTGCTGGAGACGCTACTGTTGTTTTAACTGCAACTATTACTGTTGGTGCTACAGTTGAAACACTAGATTTCACTGTTGTAGTAGCTGAAGAATCAATTCCAGTTCCTGATTTATTCTTTAGTGAATATATTGAAGGTTCAGGAAACAACAAAGCATTAGAAATTTTTAATCCTACTAATGCAACAATTGATTTAACATTATACTCTGTATCTGAAAATTATGGATCTGGTGAAAATGTTTATGACTTAACTGGAACACTTGCTCCTGGTGAAGTATTTGTTATTTGTAATGATACTGAAGATAATGATGCTGCATTATTAGCTGCTTGTGATGTTTCATTAGCTTATCCAAGTGTTGCTCACTTTAACGGAAATGATACTGTCGCTTTATTAAAAGACGGTAAAGTTATCGATCAATTTGGAGCTCCTTCGGATGCTGGTGCTACTGATTTTGCAAAAGACGTTACAATGGTTAGAAATGCTGACGTTGCTTGGGGTAATGAACTTTATACGATAGAAGAATGGACAGTACTTGCTACTGATACATTTACTGATATCGGAATGCACACAAGCGATTTCCCTGCTGCTGCTGTACCTGAATTATTTATTAGTGAATACTATGAAGGTTCAGTTGGAAATAACAAAGCAATTGAAATTTATAACCCAACTGGTGCAGAAGTAGATTTAACTCTTTACACATTATATGGTGAAGGTGGATCTTCTGGTCCTCAAACATATGACTTAACTGGAACATTAGCTGCTGGTGAAGTATTACTTATTTGTGCTGACGGAATTGACAATGCAGTTCTTGTTGCTGAATGTGATGTTTTACTTCCTTATCCTAGTACTGTTCATTTCAATGGTAATGACATTGTTGCACTTCAAAAAGATGGCGTTATAATTGATATAATCGGTGTTTTAGCTGATGCTGGTGGAGACGACTTTGCAAAAGATATAGTTCTTGTAAGAAATCCTGATATCGTTATGGGAAATGTTACATTTAATTTATCTGAATGGACTGAGTTTGCTGCTGACACTACTGATGATATTGGATCACATACTGTAAACTAAGTAAAATTAACAAAAATATTATTAAAAACATCACTTGTAAAAGTGGTGTTTTTTTTATGTAAATGTGATAATATATAGTGTTGATTATTAATGAAATAATTGAAAGGATTGGTAGTATATGAAAAAGACTATGAATTTAATTTTAGTGGTGCTTTTGTTATTAGTACTTAGTGGATGTACATTACTAACAACATCTACAAGTAGTACTGAGTTTAAATTAAATGGTGATAATATTGTAAATATTACGACAGGGCAAAGTTATTTAGAATCAGGATTTACAGCAAGTGACGGAGGAACAGATCTTAGTTCAAGTGTTACTGTTGAAGGTGTAGTTGATTCTAGAACTCCTGGAGTATACTTTATAGAATATGTTTTGGATTATGATGGAGAAGAAACAAGACTATTAAGAGCTATAGTTGTTACTGAAACTAGTGTAGTTGTTGATCCAGATGAAGTGTTATACGATGGAACATGTGCTAATGTTGAAATACATTATATTTATCTAGAAGCAATGGGTGATTCAACACTTATTGATTGTGGTGATTTTGAAATACTTATAGATGCAGGATTAAAAAGTACAGGAACTGAATTAATTGTTCCTTACTTAGAAGATTATGTAACTGATGGAATTATAGAATTATTGATTGCTACTCATCCTGATGCTGATCATATAGGTGGATTTGTCGGTTTAAGTGGTGAACTTGGTGTGTTTGAAGCTTTTAGTGTTGAAAGGGTGTTAGATTATGGATACACTAAAACAACGACTACACACGAACAATACGCTGAATTACGAGATGTTAGTGGTGCATTGATATGTATTGGTAATGATGCTTTAAGTAGTACAAATTTGTGTCAACCCTACTATACAATAACAGAGGATCTTATTTTAAGAGTTATTGATACTGGGTTCTATGAAAATCGTGATTCTACAAATGATAATGAAAATAGTGTTGTAGTAATGCTTGAACATAAGGATTTAAAATATTTATTTACAGGTGATGCTGAATTTGATGCGGAAGAATTTATGGCACTTAACTCTTTAGGGACAGTCGATGTATATAAAGCAGGACATCATGGAAGCCATACTGCAAGTAGTGAAGAACTATTAAGTGTAATTCAACCAAATGATATTATTTTGAGTGTATATTTTCCTGAAGATGATGATGGGGAAAATGGTTATGGAATTCCACAACAAGAATCTCTTGATAGATTGTTTTCTTATACTGATAACATATATGCAACTGGAGTAAATGGAACTATAATTTTAACAAGTAACGGGACTACATATACAATAGAAGGTAGTGTAAACAGTATATTATTTAAGGATTCAACATGGTTTAGTGAACATAGGATTTATCCAACAGAATAGAGGAATAAAATGAAAAAAATAACACATATATTACTTTTTGTAGTGGTTTTATTGCTTACTGCTTGTGTCAAAATAGATATTGATTATGCTTTGCCTAATTTAGACGGTTTAACAAGAGAAGAAATTACAACAATATTTGAAGATATGGATGCTCTAGTTGAATTTGATGAAGCTGGAATTCCGAGTGAAACAACAGAATTTACTTTCTTTGAATACGGAAACAATAAAGAAAGTGGACAAATGTTTGATAAAGGTGTAGTAACTTTAGTTTTGATATATCCAGACTTTGTTTATGAAGAAGTATTCTTCACAACAATTGACATGGATTATGATGGACCAAGACTTGAAGAGAGTTTTATGAATATTGATCCTATTAATCCAAGGGGAGGATACTTTGAAGTTACTTTAAAGTATTGTACTGATGGAGATACTGCAGTATTTAATTATCCCCAAGATATTTATGATGCAATAACAAGTAGTGCTAAAAGCGTTAGATTCTTAAATATGGACACAGAAGAAACGTATTCAGGTGGCGAAGAAGAATGGGGAAAACCTGCTAGCGCATATACTTGTAGTTTGCTTGAAGGAGCAGAAACTTTAGTATTGCAAACAGATCCAGGAGATAGTCTACTAGGTACATATGGTAGATTACTAGCATGGGTATGGATTCAACTACCAAATGAAGATGATTTCCAGTTATTGAACTATATTGTAGTAAAGCAAGGATTAGCTCAAGTTAAATATGAGTTTGGTGCCGGAGAAACTATAAGTTATGGTGATAACACATATAATGAATGGATGCATATTGCTGAAGATTACGCAATGATTAATGAATTAGGACAATGGGGAGAATTACTTGATCCTTATTGGGACTATGAATATGATTCACTAAAATAGAGTTAATTAAAAACACATTTATTGTGTTTTTAATTTGTCCTTTATAATTAGTAAAATTAATGAACTATTTATAAAATAAATAAATAGTTCATTCTAGAAGGCTCAAAAATGTAAATGAAAAATATATTTTGAGGAGTATAAAATTGTTATTTATAAAAGGCGGGTTTATGGAAAATATATTTATAAATAAGAAAAGTTAGACTCTTATTTATAAAAAAAATAAATAGTTCATTCTAAAAGGCTCAAAATGGAATCTTAAATTATAATTGTGCTAATTTTAACCTTTTAAATAATAAAACTTTTCAAATATTATTTTTTTTAGTGCATGTTATAGTTTGAACAACTATTTTGTGGTATACTTATATGTTATTTTAGAGGTGAGATTATGTATGAAAAAATAATAGAATTAATAAAAAAGCACAATACAATTATTATTCATCGTCATAAGAACCCAGATGGGGATGCACTTGGTTCTCAACTTGGACTTAAAAGACTAATTGAATTAAACTTTCCAAATAAGTTTGTTTACGCAGTTGGAGATGAAAATAATTACCAGTTTTTAGGAAGAATGGACATCATTACAGATGATGTATTTAATAATGCTTTAGCATTCATATTAGATGTTTCTGTATCAAGACTTGTAAGTGATGACAGATATAAACTAGCAGATCACGTTGTTGTGATTGATCATCATTTGAATCCTGCAGATGTTGGAGACACAGTCTTTATAAATAGTGATTTTATTGCTACTGCAGAAATCATCAGTGATATGGCAATTAAAAATAATTTAAATATCGACAAATTAGGTGCAACTTCATTGCTATCGGGTCTTGTTACTGATAGTGGAAGATTCCTGTATCCAGGTGTTAAAGCCAATTCTTTCAAAATTGCTGCGTATTTAATTGAACAAGGTGCACAACTGCAAGAAATATATGAAGATCTCTATACTGAAACTGTTAATACAAAGAAACTAAAAGGTTACTTCATAAATAATTTTCAGACAACAAAAAACAATGTTGCATACATGAAAAACGACTTAACTGTGAAAGATAAGTATAATGTTACTACTTTTACTGTTTCTAGAGCCATGGTAAATCAAATGGCTGGAATAAAAGGTATTGATATTTGGGCTAATTTTACTCTTGATGAAGAAGGATTAATCCAAGCAGAACTAAGAAGTAAATTACTCTCTATCGTCCATATTGCAAAAAAATATGGTGGAGGAGGACACGCTTTAGCATGTGGATGTACAATAAGCTCATTTGATGAAGCAGATAAAGTGTTGGAAGATCTTGATGCTTTATTAGAAAAGGAGAAACAAAATGGATAAAAAGAAATTATTAGATATTTATGCAAAACTTAAAGACTTTGATAAAATTATTATTGCAGTTCATAAAAGACCTGATGGAGATTGTTTAGGTACAGCTTATGGGCTAAAAGATATTATAAAAACTACATGGCCAAAAAAACTAGTTAAAGTTGCTGCTGAAGAAGTAGGTTATCTTAAGTTTTTAGGAAAACCAGATGAAATTGCAGATAAAGACTATAACGGTGCATTAGTTGTTAGCGTTGATACTGCTGGAAGAGACAGAATTTATGATCAAAGATATGCTATGGGTGATATGCTTATAAAGATTGATCATCATATTGCTGTAGAAGACTTTGGTGATATAGATTATGTAGATACAGGAAGACCTTCATGTACATTGATTGTTATGGATCTATTTAATGAATTTATTGATAAATTAAAGATGACTCCAGTAGGAGCAAGAGCTTTATATACTGGTACTCTGACGGATACTGGAAGATTTAAATATAGTGGTGTTGATGGAAGTACTTTCAGAAGTATGGCAGTATTATTTGATCAAGGACTACTAACAAGGGAAATATATGATCACTTAGATGTAAGAACTGAAGCATTAACAAAATACAAAGGATACTTTTTACAACACTTTAAAAAAACTCCAAATGGAGTAGCTTATATAAATGTATTACCTAAGCATGTTAAGAAATTCAAAGTTTCTCTTGGAGAAGCAACAAGTTTAGTTAATGAGCTTGGATATTTTGATGATTGTCCTATTTGGATATTATTTGCAGAGTATGAAGGCAAAATAGTTAGAGCTAGAATGAGATCAAAAGGACCAGGGATTGATAAACTAGCAAACAAATACGATGGTGGAGGTCATAGACTAGCTTGTGGAGCTAATTTAGGGACTTGGAAGAGAGCAAAACTATTGTTAGAAGAGGCTGATTTATTAGCAAAAAAATATAAAGAAGAGAATTAATCTCTTCTTTTTTTAAATATTAATTATAATAATCTTAATTTATATTATATAATTGTTTTCATAGAGGTTTATGTATGTTATATTTTTATTGGAATGACTTTCTTGGAGGTAATTATATGAACTTATTAGCAGATTCAGTTGATATAAACTGGCAAACAACAATATTTGCAATTGTTGGGGGATTAGGAATCTTTTTATATGGTATTAATCTTATGGGAGATTCACTAAAAGCTATCGCAGGAAGTAAATTGAAATTAATTATCGAAAAAACAACGAATACACCTATCAAAGGTATTTTTGTTGGGATTATAGTTACAGGATTAATTCAATCTTCTTCTGGTACAACTGCATTGACAGTTGGTTTAGTTAGAGCGGGATTAATGACTTTACCTCAAGCAATTGGGATTATCCTAGGGGCTAATATTGGTACAACAGTAACTTCATTATTACTTGGGTTACCAATAAAAGAATATGCTTTACCAATTATGGCTGCGGGGAGTTTCTTGATATTCTTTTTTAGTTCTAAGAGATACAAACAATTTGGTGGAATTTTATTAGGATTTGGGATGTTATTCTTTGGTTTAGATACTATGGGGGGAGCTTTAAAAGAGCTTGCTTACTTGCCTGGATTTAAGAATGCACTGGAAGCAGTGGGGCATATTCCTGTATTAGGACTTTTCGTTGGAGCAGGAACAACAGCACTTATCCAATCTAGTAGTGCCACAATAGGGATACTCCAAGAGTTGTATACTACTGGAGCAATTCCATTAATTGGTGCTGTTGCAATTGTTTTTGGAGATAATATAGGGACAACAGTCACTGCTGTCTTTGCTTCAATTGGAGGAAGTATTGCAGCAAAACGTACTGCAGCAGCACATGTTCTATTCAATTTAATAGGTAGCATAATATTTTTGTTAATGATAGTTCCATATACAGCAATAATTCAATCGCTTGAAGATAGATTCATTGATATATCAAATCCAAACAATATGAAGTTAACCATAAGTTTTGCTCATATGGGATTCAATATAATTGCTACAATAATTGCCTTCTTCTTTATCAAACAACTAGTTTGGATGGTTACAAAATTAATCAAGGGTGATGATACTGTAATGGATGTAGATATTGATACATTGCAAGACGATTTGATCCTAGAAGCCCCAGTACTGGCTTTAGAAAGTGCGAAATTAGTTGTATTGAATATGGGTAAATTAACACAACAGATGTTTAATGGAGTTGTTGATTACTCGTTTAACAACAATAAGAAATCTTTTGAAAATGGCTTTCAGATAGAAGAAATGTTAGATACTATAGATCAGAAGGCACATGATTATTTAGTGAAAATAGCTCAGCATGGTCTAGATAAAGACGCATCTAAACTACAAGCATCATATGTAGATACTATAAGGGATTTTGAAAGAATTGGAGATCATTGTGTAAACCTCTTTCAGTTCTTTGAACATCGATATGACAATAAAATAGTTTTAAGTGTGGATGCGAAAAACGATCTTACAAGATTATATAATGTAGTGAAAGAAACAATTCAATTCACATTAGAAGCGTTTGACACTCAGGATAAGGAAATTGCTAAGAAAGTTATAGAAAGAGAAGATATAATTGATCGTTTAGTAATTAAAAACCGTAAAAGACATATTTTGAGAATGAATACAATAGAGGATGCAGAAATGAATGATGGGTTCTATGTTGATATTTTGTCAAATATTGAACGTATTGGAGATCACTGTAATAATATAGTGATAAACATCATTCATGATAGTTACTATAACGAAGAACTTGATTACGATTTTAATTAAAAAGAATGAAAATCGATATCAAATAGCAATATTGTGATATTTTATATTTTGAGGTGATAATATGGCAAAGATTCTTATTATTGAAGATGAAAAATCAATTCAGCGAATGATAGAATATGATTTGTTACAGTTAGGTTATGAAGTAAATAGCTCATTAGATGGGTTAGAAGGATATAAGATGGCTTCTGCTTCTAATTATGATGTAATCTTACTGGATTTGATGCTTCCAAACATGAACGGAATTGACATTTGTAAAAAACTCAGACATGATGGAATTAAATCATACATCATAATGCTTACAGCTGTTGATGACGAGTATAAAAAAATTCAGAGTTTTGATTTTGGGGCTGATGATTATGTAACAAAGCCGTTTTCTCCTAGAGAATTATCAGCTAGGATTAAAGCTGGGTTAAGAAGGCACCAGTCGGAGAATATATCCGACATATTGATTTATAATGATTTAAAAGTTATTCAAAGTAGTTATGAGGTATTCAAAGGACCTAATAAGATTAAGCTGACTCTAAAGGAATTTGAGTTATTAGTTTACTTTATTATTAATAAGGGTAAAGCATTATCAAGAGATCAATTATTAACTAGCTTATGGGGATTTAGTTATGATGGAGATTCAAGAGTGGTAGATGTACATATTTTTAAATTGAGAGATAAAATTGATCCAGATTCAAAATTTCTTCAAACAGTTAGAGGTATTGGATATAAGCTAATTTAAAGACAAGAGAAATCTTGTCTTTTTTTTCTGATGTGTGGTGCACCGTGTTGTTACCATGTTCCTTTGTTAGCTATACAAAGCGCTATATGTTAACTTTTTAAAATAAAATATTATTTACAGTTAAAAACATGCTATTTATCGCTTAATTTAGTTATATTCTCTATTTGTCAACAACACGGTGCACCACACATCAGTTTTTTTTGCAGTTTAACTTTACAGAATCTTAACAAAACTAACATTGTTATTTAATAGTAGTTTTGTATAATCCAATGTGTAAGTTAAATTATAGGAGGAAAAAAATTGAAAAAAGTAAGTCTATTATTGATAACATTTATGGCAGTATTTATGCTTAGTGCTTGTAGTGGTACAGAAGAAACTGGATTTGATACTACAAAATTCATAACAGTTTATACAAGAGACACATCAAGTGGTACTAGAGCAGGATTTATGGGTGGAATCGACTTTGGTGAAGCTGCAGAAGATAACAGTGTACTAGTAGATGGATTTGTTACAAAGGATAATACAGGAATTTTAACATCTATGGCAACGGATGAATACGGTATTGGATATATTTCATTAGCTAGTTTAAATGATACAGTTAAAGGATTATTTTTTGAAGGTGTTGAACCTAAAATAGCAAATGTAATAAATAACACATATGGGTTAAAAAGACCATTTAATTATGTGTTAAGAGCAGATGGTGATTTTGGATCACCAGAAGAAGAACAAATTTCAAAAGCATTTGTAGCATTCCTAGGAACTATTGATGGAGCTGATATTATATCAGATAAAGGAGCAATTTCTCTTGACTCAACAGTTTTATGGGATGATATTAAAGCAGATTATTCAATCTGTTCAGCAGACAACAGTGCTATAACAATTAAATTTGGAGGCTCAGATTCAATTGAGAAAATAGCATTAGCACTTACCGAATCATTTGCACCTAAATGTGGAGACTTCGTTCCCGAACACGACCATACAGGCTCATCTGATGGATTTAAAAGAACCCAAGGTTCTGAAAAAAATGGGGATAATGCAAAACATATTGGATTTGCATCAAGACCATTCAAAGATTCTGAGGTTGGAGCTGTTGGGACACAAGGGCAATTAGCATGGGACGCAATTGTCGCTATCGTTAATGTAAATAATACATTGAGCGATGTTGCAGCGTTGGATTTAAAAAACATATATTCAGGTACCCATACTCTCTGGGGAGACGTAATAAACTAATAATTATTATGGGAAACGCCTTTATTTGAAGGCTTTTTCTGTTTTTAAGGAGAATACTTCATGGAAAATATAAAACATAAAAACAAAAATCTATTATCCTTTTTTAGGGATAAAAACAACAGAGAAATAATAGACATTCTAGTTAGAATGTTTTTCTTGTTTTCTACTATTATTTCTGCATCTTTTATAATAATCATTGTCGTGTTTATTTCTATGAAAGGTATCATTCCCTTCATTACAAACAACAATGGTATAGGGAGTGTAGATCTAATCTCTTTCTTAACTGGAAGAAATTGGCTTATCGGAACCGCATTTAAATCTAATTTATACAGCGTTGGATTTATAATTGTTAATACATTGTATATAGCTTTGTTGTCGTTATTGCTTTCATTACCAATCGGAGTTTTAACGGCATTATTCATAGCAAAGGTAGCTCCAAAAAGACTATCAGAGATTTTAAGAACTGTGGTTGAATTACTAGCATCAATCCCTTCTATTGTTTATGGGTTATTTGGAAGTGGAATTATATTGGTATTTGTCTATAATTTATCTGAGTTTTTTGGAATTCAATCAAAAGGCGGGAACTCGGTACTCGCTACTGTATTAGTCCTAGCTTTAATGACTTTACCAACAATAACAGCAATTTCAGAAGTATCGATTAGAGGTGTTGGAAAAGATATTGAACACGGATCTCTTGCACTTGGTGCAACAAAAACTCAAACAAATTTCAAAGTAATACTAGCATCAGCAAAATCAGGTATATTTGCTTCTGCTATTTTGGGAATTGGTAGAGCTCTTGGTGAAGCAACAGCAGTTTCATTAGTTGCTGGGAACGCTAAATCAGGACCTTCGCTAGGATTGTTCGACATAACAAGTACTCTAACATCAACAATGCTTGAAGGATTAAAAGAAACAACAGGAATTGATTATGATATTAGGTTCAGTGTAGGGATAATACTGATGATTGTTATTTTGCTAACAAACCTCATCTTAAACTTCGTTAAGAAGAAAGTGGGTAATGTTGATGTCAAATAAAAGAAAAGCAATTGATGTTTTTTATCAATCAATAACATATCTAGCTGCTTTTATAGCTGTTGCTACACTATCTATGATATTCATATTTGTCTTTGCTAATGGCTCAAAGTTGTTGAATTTCGGATTAATAATAAATGATTATCATGCTCAATTTTATAATGGTGGAGTAGAAGATAATATTCAATACTCTTCATCAATTAGACCTGCTTCATTATCAGACGATATATATTACTCAGAAAAGTGGGGGTTAGGATTAAAAGATGATATTGATAGGGAAGGTAATCCAGTAATTATAGTAGAATATTTAAGTGAAGATTCGCCTTTACTATCAATGTATGATAAGAATAACGAAGAAAGTTATGAGATTTTATTGATAGAAAACGGACACCTAGTATCTAAGATTGCCTATTATGATAAAGCGACATCCTTAACTAAAAATGGAGCTGAAATGATGATTTATGACCTAGATAATTCTAATTCATTTAGAGAAATTGTATTTTCTTCTCTTGGAGGAGGTATTAGAGGTTCACTTATTACAACTTTGTATCTTATTGCAATTACAATAGTTATAGCTCTTCCTATTGGAATATTTACAGCAATATATTTAAATGAATTTGCACCTAAAAACAGACTCACACGAATTTTGAGAAGTCTAATAGAATTATTAACAGGAGTACCCTCAATAATATTTGGATTAATGGGACTTGCTGTATTTGAACCTTTAACTATTAAATTCACTAGAGCAGATAGTGGAAATATAATATCAGGTGCACTTACATTAGCTGTTATTTTATTGCCTGTTGTAATAAGAGCAACTGAAGAATCATTGAAAATTGTTCCTGATACATTAAGAGCATCTTCCTTGGCTCTTGGAGCAAATCATACTCAAACGACATTTAAAGTAGTTTTACCTTCTGCATTGCCGGGTATTTTAACAGCTACTTTACTAGCAATAGGAAGAGTTATAGGAGAATCTGCAGCTCTTATATTTGCTATTGGTACTGCTGTTAAAGATGATATCTCCATATTTGGTAAATCAACATCACTTGCTGTGCATATTTGGTCCATGATGAAAGATGAACCAGCTAATATAGAGTTAGCAAGCACTATTGCGATAATTATTTTAATGATTGTTCTAGCTCTAAATATAATAATAAAATTAATTTCT
>CAYYOU010000009.1:0-15090 GCA_964473425.1 uncultured Candidatus Izemoplasmatales bacterium
TCAGCGTCAAATTTTACTTTTAACTTATTTACTTTATCCATTCCTTTTTGAACAATCTTACCAGTTTCTCTTCCAACAGATTGCCCTTTTTCTTCAAAAGACTTTTCAAGATCAGTTCTTGAATCTACTTCCACTACTACTTCAATTTCCTTTTTCTTTCTCTTAAATAAACCCATGATACCACCTCCATAATTAGATTATATATAAAACATATGTAAAACTTATGAATTTTCTAAAGTTTTGTTCGTGATAATTTAATAACACTTAAAATATAGAAGATAACTCCGAATGACAACATTGAAAGAATTAGGTGAATTGGGGCCATAGTGAAGTCCCCAATATTAACTTCTAAACCGTATATATATGAATACGTCTCAAAAACTTCTGCTGGTGCTCCAGCAAATACTTTGTCAATAGCTGCTTCCATGTAGATATTTCTCATCAAAGTCACGCTGTGTGCACTCGGCAAGAGGTTCATTACTGCTTGTACGTTTTTGCCTAAAACGCCAATAGGGATATAAATACCTCCAAGGAATCCAACGAATGTTCCAATAAGGGTACTTAATATTCCAAAGGAATTAACTGTCTTCATGTGTAATGCGATATAGAAGAAGAAACTACTAAATGTCATAATTGATAATAATATAACTCCTGAAATCTTTAAGAGTGGAAGTAAGTGTAAAAGTTCTCCACCAGAAGATAACACATAAATTTGCCCAATTATAAAATTTAAGAAGACCATAATAAATGCAATAATCCATGAACTAATCAAATAGCTTAACGCTAGTATTCTTCTATCTAAAGGAGATGTATAAAAATCATTTATCATTCCATCTTGTCTATCTTTAATCAAAGTACCAAGTGAAGCAAGAGGAACAGTAACTGTTGATACAGTTAAGATACCCGCCATAATCCATGAACTAACTAACCAGTCAATCCCATCAATATTTCCAAATTCATTAGTAAGGTTATCAATTTGCATTTTTCCTAAGAATAAGACATACATTACTACAATAATAATAACTGATAAGAAACTAAAGAAAACACCCATTTTATCTCTTAAATATAACTTAGTATTTCTTTTTACAAGTTGGATAAGTACATTCATTATTCACTCACCAACTTTCTACCAGTAATGTTCAAGAAGACATCGTCCATATCCCCACGTAGAATTTCAAACTCTCTGATATGTTCTTTATATTTTTCTACAAGGTCAAGTCCACTAAAACAATCATCAACGATGATATTAATAGTATCATTAACGATATAGTATTCTATTTTATCTTTCTTTAACAATGATATTAGATCATTGTTTGGGATTATCTTAACTCTATCATTAGAATATTTTAATCTTAGTTCCTCACTAGATCCCTCTGCGATAATTACTCCGTCGTCAATAATAACTACCTTATTGGCATCTAACACTTCTTCCATATAGTGTGTAGTTAAGAAGATTGTAATTTCTTTTTGAGTTCTAAGTTTTTCAATTAATCTCCAAATATCTCTTCTACTTTTTGGATCAAGCCCAGTTGTTGGTTCATCAAGTATTAGTATCTCAGGCCAATTTAACAATGCTCTAGCTATATCTGCTTTTCTTTTTTGTCCTCCGCTTAAATTACCATAGCGTTGATCTAAAAAAGATGATACTTCTAAATATTCGTTAATCTCTTCAATTCTTTTTTGTAAATTAGTTTTATCAATTTTATAAAAAGATGCTCTAACAATTAAGTTCTCTCTTACAGTAAGCAAATCATCTAACATTGAATTTTGAAACACAACACCAATCTTAAGTCTGATATCTGAATCTTCTTTTCCAATCTCGTGATTTAGCACTTTAACACTTCCATCATTCTTATCAAGCAATGTCGAAATGATATTGATTGTGGTACTTTTCCCAGCCCCATTTGGACCCAAAAATGCGAAAAATGAGTTTTTTTCAACAGTAAAACTAACATTTTTTACAGCTTCAATATCCCCATAATTTTTGACTAAATTCTTGACTTCAATTGCTTTCATGTGTATACCTCGTAATTTCTTATTATATTATCTTAGTTTACTAGTATTTTAATTCAGGATGGTTTCAATATCAAATCTAACAATAATATTTATGAGACACAAAGATAAAAAAAGTTACCGGTCAATATTCAAACAAATTATACAAGTGGTGAAAACAAATTAAACAGACCTTCAATAAGGCGGTTGTATAATCCTCTTTTGTTCCATTTTTTTAATAATACTTCGTTACTTTTTGTTAAATCATATGAAAAATCATTAACCAATGTAGAAACTCCGGTTTTGTATAATAATAAAGTTGCTTCGAAGTTAATTCTAGCACTTCTATTGTCTAAATTGTAAGTGCCACAAGATGCAATATAATCATCTACAATAAGAATTTTAGCATGTGTAAATGTATTTTTGTATAGATATATTTTAACCCCTGCTTGAAGAAGTTGTTCAAAGAAGGATTTTGTGATGATGTAAATTGATCTTTTATCAGGTTTTCCTGGAACAATCAATTCAACATTAACCCCACCTTTTGAAGCAATAATTAGTGATGTTAGAATTTCCTGGTCAAGTGCCAAATAGGGAGACATTATTTTTATAGACTCTTTGGCATTATTAATCATTTTAACATATGTGTTTCTAATAGGTGGGTAATCAAAATCAGGTCCAGAAGGAATTAATTGAACTAATCCTTTCGACTCAACCTTTAAAGCTATATAGTATTCATCATTATCAATAAATTTGTGAGCAGCATAATACCAGTCTCTTAGAAATAAGGCTGTAAGAGAATTGATTGCTAATCCCTCTAAAAGTAAATGGGTATCTCTAAACATTCCATATTTTCTTGAAGAATTATTATATTCATCTGCTAGGTTCATTCCACCAATAAATCCGTATTTACCATCAATAACAGTGACTTTTCGATGGTTACGGTAATTTACTCTTGTGTTGAAAAATCCAAAGTATACTTTATCATTTGCTACAACTTCTACACCATTACTCTTCATTCTTTTCATAAACTTTCGATTTAAAAATACACTACCAATCGCATCATAAAGAAGTTTAACTTCGACACCTTCTTTTGCTTTTCTCTCAATAATTTTTAAAACTTTCTTTCCTATCTTATCAGTTCTTATAATGTAAAATTGCATGAAAATAAATTTTTCTGCAGTTTCTAATTTTTCAATCAAAGATGGGAACATCTCTTTTCCGTTTGTTAACACAGTAACTTTCGAGTCTTCAAGGTAGGCATGATGATGAGTCATGTTATATGCTGTTTTGTATATATCTGTTACCTCGGAATCAATCTCTTTGTATCGAATTTCATTAAATTCTGTTTTTGGCTCATGCGTTAAATATTGGCCATCTTTAATTAATGGGTGCGCGGAATATCTTAAACTTTTTCTAAAACTTCTTCCAAATGTTAAGAATAGTCCTAGGCCTATAAAAGGTTCAAATAAAAGAAGTAATAACCAAGGAAGTTTGGCAGGTGATGAATCACTTCTAATAACAATTCCAAGAAAAATCAATACGGAAAGTGCAGTTAATAAGAAATGTAAAAAGATATTCAAAAATTGAGTAATTGAATACTTAGATGAATAGAACTCAAATACGAGTTCAAAAAGAGTCCTAAATAATAGGGCAATGACTATTAACAGCGTAAGCCAAAAAATCCTTTTTACGTCTACTTTCATTTTTTACACCTTCTTATGATTATATAGAATTGTTGTTAAAATATTATGAAAAAATAAGCCAGGATATCCTGGCTTATTTTACTATATATTTTTTATATCCGTCTGAAGTTTTTGAGAAATAATAAGCATTTCCTTAGATAAAGAAGTTTCATATTTTCTTTGAACTATTTTTTTATCAGAATCGAATTTTCTAATTTCTTCATCTTTAGCTCCGTCTAAATCAACAGTGTTCATATTATAATTTGATACTTTTTCATTAAGTTGCTTAGAGATTTGAACTAATTTATTACTATGTCTTTGATCTATTTTTGCTATATTTGATTGAAGTGTGCTGCTTTGATTTTCAGCTAAATCTTCTTTTTCTTTAACGTATTTATTTGCTAGAGATTCAAAATCAGCAATTATACTTTCTAGATTTGTTTCTTCTTTAAGCTTTTGTTCTGTAGTATTGCTGATTTCAGCACTTTTCTTATTTCCATTTTCAAGTAAGTATTGTTCTAAAGCAGAGGTTAAAACACTTTTCTCTTGTTCAAAAAGAAATTTAGAGTGTTCAATACTATCTTGTTCTTTATTTATTCTACCTTCTAAATATTCAACATTTTGCTCAGTTACTAAATTCTTTCTAACTAACAGTGATTCTGCGTAATCTGCAGATTGTGAAACAGTCGTGTTCAATCTTCCTACAATGTTATGTGTTTCTCCATTCAATCCAGTTTTTACTAGTTCAATAGCCTTATCTAGTTTTTCTTTTTCAATAGAATTAAATTCATTAATATCTTTAAGAGCATTTTCTTTTCTATTTACTGCTTCTTCAAGTCCTTGAGTAAACAATCTGGAGTTTTGAGAAATTATTTCTTTTCTCTTAGAAAGTTCTTCATCAAGCATTCTGTTTTTAGACGTTATTTCTTTATCAAAAACTCTGATTTCCTTTTTATATGCTTTTGGATCAAGTGCGTTTTTCTTATCAACTAGTGCTTTTATTTCTTCATTTGATTTATCTTCAAATTTAGATAAATCAGCAAGTGCACCTTTGGATAATTTGTTTATCTCTACTTCAAATACTGCCTTTTCATTTTCAAAAAATTCATTAGTTTTTTCAATAATTCTTGAACAGTCTTTTTCTAGTAAAACCAGTTGTTTTTCAAGGAAAGCAACTTTTAGATTTACTCTGTTATTAAGTTCAATAGTTTCATATGAGGACACCACTATAGCTCTATCTTTCAGTAATGATGTTACTTCATTTTGGTAATTGTAAAATTCATTACTATTACTAGCAAATTTATTTGATTCATTCTTGTGGTATTCAATATATTCATTTTTATTATTGATTTGAATTGTTAAAATTAGTTCTTTTTCTGATACTTCTTTTTCGTTTTTTAACTTAGATAATTCAGCTTCTTTAGCAAGATTAGATAAAACGTGTTCAGAATTTAATACGAATTCTGATAATTTTAGTTCTTTATCTCTGCTAGCTAAAGCCTCTTGGTGTTTTACTACATTAACTTTATTTGTTTCATCAAATGTGAGTTTTAAATGTACTTGGTAATCTTTTTCTTTTTCAAGTGCTAACTCCTCATTATATTTAACTTCGGATTGTGATCTTTCATTTTCTGAATAATAAACATTATATTTATTCAACTCATCTTCAAGAGTTTGCTTTGCAGATAAAGTCGACATTTCTATATCATTATTTAATGTAGCTTTATTCAAATCTATTTGATAGAGTTTTTCTTCTTTAGATTTAACTAAATCAGACTCAAATGAAGCAATTTTGTTTAAATTGCTTGTCATCAATTCATTTTTCTTATCTTTTAGGACTTCAAATCTTTCATCATGTTCTTTAGAAAGAAGTTTTAACTCTTTTTCGGCATTTTTTTCTAAAACAGCGATTTCTTTTTTATGCTGCTTTACTGCTCTTGAATCATTATCTCTCATTGACT
The DNA here is from genome assembly GCA_964473425.1 of uncultured Candidatus Izemoplasmatales bacterium. Taxonomy (GTDB): domain Bacteria; phylum Bacillota_I; class Bacilli_A; order Izemoplasmatales; family Izemoplasmataceae; genus JAFGXW01. The sequence goes on from CAYYOU010000009.1 coordinate 5,639, forward strand.
TGTTCATAAATTTCTCATGTCTTGCTACTTTTGACTCAAGTGTAGATTTGATTGCTGAGTCTTTTGTTGTGAACTTGTCATTTTCAACTTTTATTTTTTCTTCAATAACTGCAAGTTTTTCTTCGTAAGGTAGCTTCAAATCATTTATGCTTTTTGCTATTTTTGATTCTTCTTTTTCAATTTCAATTTGTATTTTGTCGATTTTTTTTACGTTAGACGCTTGTAACTTCTCTTGTTTCTCATCTCTCTTTTCATTAAGTTTAGAAACTAAGATTTCATAGTTTTCTTGAGCTTCCTTCAATTGAGTTAGAAGGTTGTTAATATCCATAACAGATTGTTCCACCAGCGATACTTTTCTCGCTTCACTTTTGCTTAAATCTTTATTATATGCTTTTAATACGTCTTCATTTAGCTTTTCTAAATCACTATTAAGAGTAACTAATAACTCATTTAATCTAGTAGTTTCTCCTTCATATTCTTTAGTGGCTACTTCCAAGGCTTTCTTGTTGTCTTTTTCCAATCCAGATATTCTTTTCTGAATATCCTTTAGAAGATTTAGATGATTCTCTTTGATAACTTTCAAGCTATCTTTAAATTTATTAGTAATTTCTTTATCAAAATCAGCATGTGTTTTTAAGTCTTTTTTATATTCTGTTGATATTTTTTTAGTATCCCCCAAAAATTTCTTCTCTTTTTTTACAAGATGTTCTTTAAATTTGTTCTCTTCTATTTGGACTTTACCATATTTTCTGTTCAATTCTTTTTCAAATTCAATATTCTTTTCATCCATAAGTGTTCCTCCTTCTCCCTACTATTTCTATTTTACCACAATTGAGATACAATTATTTGTTTTTTTGCCAAAATAGAAAAGGAAAATCGAAATTTTCCTTTTCTATCACGAAGTCATAAGAAACAAACATCGTTGTTTTTTTCTAATACAATTCTGCCTTTACTTTAATAATACTTTTATCAATCCAGTCTAAAATATATCCATATGTGTCTTTTTTATTCTTTTCATTTAATACTTCATGTCTTGCATCATCAACAATTTTTATCGATAAATCATGCAACCCATGTCCGCTATATAATTCTCTTATTTTTCTAACGCCTACACCTAGTTCACCTACAGGATCGTTCTTTCCTCCTATAAATAATAATGGCATATCTTTTGTTTCATATACTACATCAGGTTTATTTACATCTAATATTCCTTTGAAAAATTCTTTATAGAATTTAGGAGTATAGCTATATCCACATAATGGATCTTCTACATATTTATCAACAATTTTTTCATCAGATGTTATCCAATCAAAATTTGTTCTTCTAGGTTCAAAAGCAGCTATCAATGGTTCATTTAACTTCTTGCTAAGAAACTCACTTCGTTTATTCTTTCGATTAAATAGTGATAATACATTGGCTAGCATTAATGGTGCTATTACTTTTCCTAAAGACATTGGGGGGAGAGTTCCCATGATAATTCCAATTGTTGTAGAATTATTATATTTTGAAATATATTTTCTTGCAATAATACTTCCCATTGAGTGTCCTAAAATAATGATTGGTAATTTAGGAAAGTCTTTTTTGATTTGTCGATTAACAAAATTAACATCGTCAATTACATCATCCCATGTATCTTCTTTTGTGAAAATACCTACTTCTAATGGATCAACAACACTTTTTCCATGTTTTCGATGATCATGAACATAAACTGCATATGAATTTTTAGCCATAAACTTTGCAAAATGTACATATCTTTCTTTATGTTCTCCCATACCATGCAGGATATGCATTACGCCCTTAACTTCTTCTGGTACAATCTTTAAACAACTTAATTCTAATCCCTTTTTCCCCCTAAGTTTAAATCTAACAATTTCCATAATTTCTTCCCTCTTTTCTTTTACAAACACATGCTTTAATCGCATCTATTATTCCCTCTAGTAATATGTCAAGTGGTATTGAACCCACTTCATTGTCTACTTGTTCACTCATAAATGGAACGTGTATAAACCCTGCTTTTATATCTAAATTATTATCATCAATATACCGTAAGACATTATACATTAGATTATTACAAACATAAGTCCCTGCAGAGTTGCTTACTTCAGCAGGTATCTTTTTAACTTTTAAATTCTCAATCATTTTTCTAAACGGTAGTGTTGAAAAATATGCGTTTTTTCCATCTAATTCTATTGTTTTATCAACTGGAATATTTCCTTCATTATCTTTTGAAGTAGTGCTATCTATATTGATAGCAACTCTCTCAAAACTAATAGCTTTTCTACCGCCAGCTAATCCTAAATTAATAATGTACTTTGGTTTGTATTCCTTGATATAAGGTAATAATTCATCAAAGCATTTTCTATAGACTACTGGCAAAACTACTTTGATTAATTCATTACCATAAATACTCTTTGGCAACAATTTAATGATCTCTTCAGTGGGATTTACTTCATTATCTAAAAATGAACTAAATCCTGAAATTAGTATCTTCATAGTAGCACCTCTATTATAGTATATCATTATTTAAAAAAATACTCTATAACTAGAGTATTTTTTATCGAAAAATTTTTATGTCCTTGATAATAAATTGTTGTGGAAAATCACTATCATTTACCTCTCCACCAAATTTACCGCCTATTGCAAGATTCAAAATTAAGAAGAAATTTTCATTGAATGGCCACCCCTTATGAGATGAATCAAATCCGTCTTTTCCTCTTTCATATTTTACAATTAACTTGTTATTAACATAATATGTTATTGAATCTTCTACCCAATCAATTGAATATGTTTGAAAATCATCACTAATCCCTTTTGAATAGTATTCTTTTGAATACTGTGTATCGTAACGATGGTTGTGTGATTCAGTATGAAGACATAAAAACAGATTATCTATATCTCTTCCCACATGCTCCATGATGTCGATTTCTCCACTATTAGGCCATCTACCGTATTTATTTTCTTCGCTCAACATCCAAATAGCTGGCCAGGTTCCTATTCCTTTAGGGACCTTTGCAATAACATCTATTCTTCCATATTTGAAGAAAAATTTATTTTTAGTATTTATTCTAGTACTTTCATAAATACCATTTTTAAGTGTGGCGTTAATAACTAATCCATTATCAAAATATAGATTTTCATCTGAATCTACATAATGCTGAAGTTCATTATTTGCCCATTTTTTTCCAACTTCAATATTCCAAAGAGATAAATCTAAAGATTTTTCATTAGAAAAATCAAAATGTTTATATAATTTCATTTTTATCATTCCTATCTTAAGACTTTTGTTGTCTCTCCACTTATTAAGTATGTGTCTACTGTGAATGTTTCACCAACATTTATTTTCGTTTTGTCTTGAATCATTTGCAAAATGTGATTTGCAGCTATAATTCCCATTTTATAAGTATCTTGTTTAATAGTTGTAAGTCGAGGAGTTATTATTTGGCCTAAATCTATTCCATCAAAACCAATTATTGAATAATCTTCTGGTACACTTTTACCAGCTTGTCTTATAGCTTGCATTGCACCAATAGCTAACATATCACTTGCGCAAAATATAGCAGTAGGTTGTTCTTTAAGTTCTAATAATTTATTCATTGCTTTGTATCCATCTTCTTTTGAGAAAGCTTCTCCTAAAACTATAAAATCTTCATTATATTCTAAATCATATTTTTTTAAAGCTTCTTTGAAATAAGCTTTTCTTTGTTTCCCAATATATGATTTCTGTCCACCATAGATATTAGCAATTGATTTATGTCCCAATTCTTTTAAATACTTAATGGCTTGAAATACTCCACTTTTATTGTTTGAAGTTACGTTTAATACTCCTGCATAACCATAATCAATTACAAGTGTAGGAATATCAGATTTATACAAATTACTCATCTCAGGTTTATCAAATTCTCCACATAAAACAAAGATTGCTTCAACTTGTTTTCGCTTAGAATGTTGTAAATATGATCCGTTTTGTTTCCCCATATTTTTTGATAAAAACATAATGTCATATCCTGATGTTTCCACAATGCTTTTGAAACTCTCCAGTATTTTTGAGAATAAAGGATGTTCAAGTCCCACTCCTGTAAGTGCTTCAAAAATAATTCCAATTGTATAAGATTTCTGAGTTACTAAACTTCTTGCTGATAAATTGGGAATGTACCCCATTTCATCACAAAGATCTAATATTTTATGTTTTGTGTTTTCTGAAATATCTGAGTAATTGTTTAAAGCTTTTGATACAGTAGTAATACTATATCCTGATCTTAAAGCGACATCTTTAATCGTAACCATTTTAACACCCTCCTATTTCTAATGCAATTTTAGTCATTATCATTTATTTTATTTGGAATGTAACATAATTCAACAATTCTCCTAAAACTAAATCGTTTTCGATAATAGTATAGCACACACCACTAATAATTTTCAACAGAATTTACGAAAATAATAGAATTATTTTCGTAAATTCTAAAACATAAAAAAAAGGAACCCAATTGGATTCCTTAATTTATTGAATTGTTTAAATTATTCTTTTTCTATTGAAGCTCTAGAGAAGTCAACTGAACCAAGAACTGAACGTCCCCATCCAACTAAGTAATCTTTTGCTAACATAGTATCTGTATAGTGATATACAGGAATGATTGGCATATCATTCATGAAGATAGTTTGTGCTGCATATAAGTTAGTGAAGTGAACACCTTCATCAGTAGTTTCTTGAGCAGCAGCTAATTTTGCATCAAATTCAGCATTGTAGTAATTTGGATCGTTATATGAATTAGTAGAAGCAAAAATTGCTAATAATCCAGAAGGATCCATGAAGTCAGTAAGCCATCCACCACGTGCAATTGCGAAATCTCCAGCACTTCTTGTATCTTGGAATACTGCCCATTCTTGATTAGCAAGAGGAATAGTAAATCCTAAGTTTGTACTCCACATTTGTTGAACCATTTCAGCAACTAATTTATGTCCTTCAGAAGTGTTATATAATAATTCTTCTGAGTTAGTAATTTGTTGTTGTAACTCTGTAACTGACATACCCATTTCAGCAGCAGCTTCAGCAAATAATGTAACAGCTTGTGCATAATTTCCATCATCAATAACAAGTCCATAAGTACCAGCTTCAGCGAAGAAGTCTAATCCGTTATCGTCTAAGAAACCAGGAGGAACAAATCCACCAGCAGGCACTTGTCCAGCACCTATTGCTTCAGTAATTGCTTCTCTATCAACTGAATATGATAAAGCATTTCTTAATTTTGCATTTGCCCAAATACCGTCAGTAGCGTAACCTTCATTAGTTCCGCTTTGATCACCGTCCATATTAAAGCTATAGTAATAAGTTCCTAGTAATGGGAATACATAGAACTCTTCAGATTCTGCGATTAAGATTGGTACGATTGCAGTTGGTACACTAGGAATAAAGTCTAATTCACCAGCATAGTAAGCTGCATAAGCAGTAGTTTCATTGTCAATGAATTTACCTTCAATAACATCAATTCCTACTTCTTCTTTGTTCCAATATTCATCATTTTTTTCTAATCTTAAACCTTCACCAATGTTATATTCAACAAGTGTGAAAGGTCCGTTTGATACATAAAGCTCAGGATCTTTTGCCCAGATTCCGTCTGCTCCAGCTTCAACAGCATCTTGTTTTACAGGCATAAAGTGATAGAATGCCATAAGTGAAACAAAGTAAGATGTTGGATTAATTAATTTAACTTCGAAAGTTAAATCATCAACAGCTTTGATTCCTACTTGAGCTGCAGTAGCTCCGTCTTCAGCATATGCGAAGTCCATAGCTCCAACTACATTAGTATATTCCCATATCCAGCTATATTCTGATGCTGATGCTGGGTCCATACCGTGTAACCATGAGTATACGAAATCATCTGCAGTTAAAGGAGTACCATCGCTCCAGTTAGATTCTCTTAAATGGAATGTAACAGTTCTACCATCAGTAGATGTTTCCCATGTTTCAGCTATACCTGGGTAAACAATTCCATTAATTTCTCTAACTAATCCTTCAAACGTTTGGTTAATAACATCTCCACCATCACTAGCTCCATTTAACGTTGGATCTAGAGTTGCTGGGTCTGCCCCAATGTTCCAGTTAAAAACTATGCCTTCTGTATCTTTTTTACAAGCAGAAAGACCAAAAACTAGAACTAATGAAACTAAAACTAATAATAATTTTTTCATTTCAAAACCCTCTCTCTTTTTTTATTTATTGTTGACATATTTTACCACTTTTCAGCGGTTAATGCAAGGATAAGTGAGTGCTTGCTCGTTTGTAAGTGTTAACATAGGCCATATTTAGCCATTCGGAAAATTATAGAATATCCGAGTTAATTTCTTTCGTGTAATGACAAGCTACAAAATGTTCCTTACGCACCTCTACCAATTCAGGTGTTTTTGTAAAGCAATCGTCTTTACCTACTGATACTTCTTTGAAATCAAGTTCATCAATTAATGTAGCAGCAATTTCAGTTATGACTTCATTTTCTAAAACAATGATTTCCTTACTTTCAGGATTGAATATTGTTTTAATAGAAATTTTCCCTATTAAAGCATTACTGAATGATCCAGGATAATCTTCTTTTGCCATTGTAACTCCTGCATAACGACATCTTGATGCAAATCGACAACCTTCTTTAGGATTAATTGGACTTGGTACGTCTCCTTCAAGTACAATTCTATTTCCTTTATTAGGATTGTTTGGATCTGGTACAGGAATACTTGACAATAATGCCTTAGTATATGGGTGTAATGGTTTTTCATAAAGTTCATCACTTGTAGCAATTTCCATCATTTTCCCAATATACATAACACCAATACGATCGCTTATATATTTAACCATTGACAAATCATGTGCAATGAATAAATACGTTAAATCAAATTTCTTTTGAAAATCTTGAAGCATATTTACTACTTGAGCTTGAATAGATACATCTAAAGCACTTATAGGTTCATCACAGATTATTAAATCTGGATCAACTGCAAGAGCACGAGCGATACCAATACGTTGACGTTGTCCACCTGAGAACTCATGTGGATAACGACTTGCATGTTCTCTCTTAAGACCAACTGATTCAAGTAACTCATAAATCTTTTCTTGTGTTGCTGCTGCTGGATCTTCATGATCTTTAAATATATTGTGAGTATCAATCCCTTCAGCAATAATATCGGTAACAGTCATACGACTATTAAGTGAAGCATATGGATCTTGGAAAATCATTTGAATTTTACGACGGTACGGTAACATATCCTTTTCAGGTATCGTTGCTAAATCAACACCATCAAATAATATTTCTCCACCAGTTGGCTTGTATAATTTTACAATTGTACGTCCAGTAGTTGATTTTCCACAACCACTTTCTCCAACTAATCCAAATGTTTCTCCTCTGTAAATGTGTAAATTTATTCCATCAACAGCAGTTAAAATTCTTTTATCTCTTTTGAATAATCCTCTGCTCTTATCAAAATATTTCTTAAGATTTCTTACCTCCAACAAAGGTTTACGGATTTCATCCATTTATTTAGCCTCCTTTGTTTTTGTGTATCCTTTAACATCTGGTGCTTCAGCATCTTGTAACCAACAAGCTGAAGTATGTGTATCTGATATCACATATAAAGGAGCTTGTTTTTCTAAACAAATCTTCATAGCATGAGGACATCTCGGACTAAACGGACATCCTACAGGAGGATTCATTAAGTCTGGAGGACTACCCTCAATTGGAACCAATCTCTCTTTTCCTTTTTTAGTTGATTTAGGAATAGATTTGTAAAGACCAAGAGTATAAGGATGTTGATGACGATAGAAAATATCTTCAACAGTTCCTTTTTCCATTATTAATCCACCATACATAACTACAACATGAGTACTAACTTCAGCAATAACGCCAAGGTCATGTGTAATCAAGATGATTGACATTTTTGTTTGTTTTTGAATACTTTTTAATAACTCTAATATTTGAGCTTGAATAGTAACGTCTAAAGCAGTTGTTGGTTCATCTGCAATCAACAATATTGGAGAGCATGAAATCGCTGTAGCAATCAAAGCACGCTGTCTCATTCCACCAGAGAACTGATGAGGATAATCGTGGATTTGTTGTTCAGGATCAGGTATACCAACCATTTTAAGAAGTTCTTTTGCTCTAACTAAAGCTTCATCTTTGGATAAATCTGTATGTCTTCTGATAACTTCTATCATTTGATTCTTAATAGTATATACAGGATTTAAACTTGTCATTGGATCTTGGAATATCATCGCAATATCATTACCACGATATTCACTCATTTCTTTATTATCTAATTTTGTTAAATCAACACCATCAAAAATAATTGAACCTTCTTTGATTCGCCCTGGTTCTTCAATTAGATTCATGATACTTAGTGAAGTAACACTTTTCCCAGATCCTGATTCTCCAACGATCCCAAGTACTTCACCTTCATGTAAATCAAAACTAACTCCCCTAACTGCTTGTACTTCACCTAGATGAGTAAAGAATGAAGTTTTTACATTCTTTACTTCTAATATTTTCTTCTTCATTTCCATCACCTAACCTTTTCTCAGTCTTGGATCTAATGCGTCTCTTAATCCATCACCAAGGAAATTAAATGCAAGCATAGTAATTGCGATTGCTGCTGCAGGGAAGAATAATTGATAAGGATATGTTGTTAATCCACTTAGTGCATCATTTGCTAAAGTTCCCCAAGATGCTTTTGGAGCTGAAATACCTAGCCCAATAAAACTTAGGAATGCTTCAGTAAATACGGCAGATGGGATCATCATTGTCATTGAAACAATAATTGGACCCATTGCATTAGGTACTAAGTGTCTAGTAATAATTTTTCTAGTTGGAACACCGATAGTTCTAGCTGCTAGAACAAATTCTTGTTCTTTTAACCCTAAAATTTGTCCACGTACAAGACGAGCCATTCCTACCCAATAAATACTACCTAAAGCAATAATAATAGTTCCAAGTCCTGCACCACCTTTGAAGATTACAAAATATTTTCCAAAGATTGTAACATCTATGACAACCTCTTTAAGTAATACCATTAATAAAATAACATATAATACAAGCGGGATAGAGTTTATGATGTCAACAATTCTCATCATGTAATTATCTACCTTCCCACCATTATATCCTGAAATACTACCATAGAATATACCAATAAAGAAGTTTACTAAAGTTGCTACAAATGCAACAGTAAGTGAAATTCTTGCACCATACATAACACGCGTTAATAAGTCGCGTCCAAGTACATCAGTACCCCATTTATATGTTGAGTTAGATACTTTATCATAAGTATATTTATCTTCAACATTGTCATAAGTTACCGCTATGCTTACATCTTCATATCCTTCTGGTCTTTCTTCTAAATCCATCAACTTATATGAGAAATTAACATCAATCATATTTCCGCCAATAATAAACTCAGAAATATAATCATTTATTTCT
>CAYYOU010000009.1:15190-16685 GCA_964473425.1 uncultured Candidatus Izemoplasmatales bacterium
AAACTCAGAAATATAATCATTTATTTCTAATTGATCAATTACTGCTTGTGCACCCGCTTTAAAATCAAGTGCAGTTAATACTGGAGCTGCTGAATCTGGATCATCCACAAAAATAATTGAAGTAAAAGTCATTTTTTCACTGTTAATGTCAAACTCTTCTCCATCAACTAATGCATTATTGAAAGGACTATCAGGGTGAACATAAGTTAATTCAACCTCTTCTTGCCCATCACCAAATTCATAATCTCTAAATGCAATTCCCCATTTTTCAGAATAAATAGATCCTGCAGGGACAGCTGCGTCACCGAGAGGATAACTAGCTGCACTTGGAGACTCAACAGTTAATTGATATTCCTTTGCAAAATAATAAATCTTATTTACTACATCTTTATAAACGTAATCAATACGTCCAAGTAATTCACCTTTTTCAGTTGTTTCTAATACACGATACTCTTTTGTAATGTATACATAGAAATCATCATCAAGTTTATAAATTTCAAAACTTGGAGGTAAATTAGAATAATCTAATATTTGATCTGAATATTTATAAGGAGTAAAGAATGGTCCGAAAATTCCGAACAAAATAACTATAATAACTCCTACTAAACCAAACATTGATAGGCGATTCTTTTTAAGTCTTCTCCACACATCTTGCCAGTAAGTTAGGCTTCGGCGTGTTTGTTCACTATCTAATTTCTCTTCACGAGTAATAAACTCGAAATCTTTATTTGCCATTTTTCCTAACCTCCTAACTATCCAATTTTATTCTTGGATCAATAACTGAATAAGCGATATCTACTAACATTACCATGATTATATAGAAGGACGCATAGAAAACAGTCATACCGATAATTACAGTATAATCTCTGTTATTTACACTTTCTACAAAGTATCCACCCATACCAGGTAAAGCAAATATTCTTTCAACTACAAACGATCCTGTTAATATTGCTGCAACCATTGGTCCAATATACGTTACAACTGGAATTAAAGCATTTTTAAGCGCATGCTTGAAAATAACTTTATATTCACTAAGTCCATTTGCTCTTGCAGTTCTAACGTAATCTTGACGTAAAACCTCAAGCATACTAGATCTTGTTAAACGAGCAACAAAACTAAGTGAGTATCCCGATAATGCTAAAGTTGGTCCAATATAAGAGAGCGGACTATTTAATCCACTTGTTGGTACCCATCCTAATTGACTTGCGAAAACATAAATAAATAGTGTTGCGATAACAAAACTAGGTATTGTTACACCAAGTGTTGCTATAAACGTAACTGCATAGTCTATAGGACTATTTTGTTTCAGAGCTGAAATGATTCCCACCGGGACCCCTATTGAAATAATTAATAGGGTGGCCAGCAATCCTATCTTAGCACTTGTTGGAAACCCGCTCGCTATCAGTTCTGTTACATCATATCCCAAAATTCTATAAGATGGCCCTAGATCAAGAGTAACTAAACCTTTCATATATTCAACGTATTGAATAATTAA
>CAYYOU010000010.1:0-15554 GCA_964473425.1 uncultured Candidatus Izemoplasmatales bacterium
TCTCTTGAAATATCTTCTTTATTATAAATTGCCATTACGTTTTTAGCTCTTGTTTCAAATGACCATTTAAAGAAATTTGATGCATCTTGCATTTCTTCTTTTACTGGTGTTGCTTCTGCATGTTTTTTCATTTTTTTTATAAATCTCCTTTATTTTTTTATTATTCTATTGGTTCAGGTTGTGCAGCGAAATCAAATGCTCCATAATTTACGACCATACCAAACATTGGTCCCATTGGAAGGTAAATCCAAGTTTCAGTTGTTGATATAATTGTTGATTCTTCTAACACTGTTGTATCAATTGTTCCTACGATAGTAGGTAACAATGTAACGCCATCAAAGTCGTACATTGGTGTAACATATGTAAATGTAATCGTTTGATCTACTAATTCATAAGTTCCTACACCTTTTAATTCTTCATCTGTGTAAATATTAAATACATTACCATCAAATAATTGAATTTGTACGTTAATTCCAGTAGTAGCTTCTTCATCAGTTACTGAAACTGCTTCGTAAGTAAATAAAGCTTCTCTTTTAAGAGTGATTACTCCATAATCTGCTAAAACACCAAATGTAGGGCCCATAGAGATATAAACATTAGTAGAAGTAGTAGTAATCATTGTTTCTGCTTCTAAAGTATCTGTATCTATTGTAGCTTCTATAGTAGGTAATAAATTCCCTTCGAAATCTTGCATTGGTTCTTCATAAGTGAATGTCATTGTTTGTCCTACAAGTTCAAAACTACCAGCACCACGTAAAGTATCATTTGCATAAAGTTCAAATGTATTATTATCAAATATAAACACTTTAACTACTGCGCCTGCCATCATAGGTTCTTCGGAAGTTGAAATTGCTTGGTAAGAATAAAGTAAAACTGGTGCATCAATAAATATCATAATTGTAGTTGTAGTAGCGTTTCCACTGCTATTTACTACATTTATAGTGATTGTTCCCATACCAGAACCAGCAACTGATAAATCAACATTATCAGTAATCATATCTAGAGTTACAGGGATATCTCCATCTATTTGATCAGAGATTGTGAAATAAGTTGTCCAATCAGGTTCCTCTTCTCCAACAGTAAATGATGTTTGAGTTCCTTCAACTTTTGTTATTACAGCTTTGCAGCCAACAACTTTTTCAAAAGTAGTAGTACCAACATCCATTACGATAGGCCCTGAACCCATATTGATTGAATATTCTACAGGATCAATTACGATAACTGTAGTTAAATCAGTAACATCTGTTGTAGTGATTGTACCTGTAAGTACCCAGTCACCACCATCAGGATGTTCTTCTGTATATGTAAGTGACAGTACACCATCAGTGATATCATAAGGACCACTACCGCGTAAGCTGCCTGTCCATAAATCGAATGTCATATTATCATAGAAATTAATTGTTACAAATGTACCAGCTGAAGTCATACCTAGTGGTGCAGTTCCTTCATACTTAGCAACTAAAACTGGATCATTAATAAATATCATAATTGTAGATGTAGTTGAATTTCCACTACTATTTACTACAGTAATTTTTATAACTCCCATTTCAGCTCCAAGAACTGTTAAATCTACTCCATCCATAATCATTTCTTCAGTGACAGGGATATCTCCATCTATTTCATCTGTGATTGTGAAATAAGTAGTCCAATCAGGTTCTTCGTCTCCAACAGTAAATGTTGTTTGAGTTCCTTCAACCAAAGTTATTTCAGCTTTACAACCATTGACGAATTCAAGAGTAGTTGTACCAACATCCATTACGATAGCTCCACCACCCATATTGATTGAATATTCTACAGGATCAATTACAAGAACTGTAGTTGGATCAGTAACATCTGTTGTAGTGATTGTACCAGTAAGTACCCAGTCACCACCATCAGGATGTTCTTCTGTGTATGAAAGTGTTATTACACCATCATTGATTTCATATGGTCCAGTACCACGTAAACTGGCTGTCCATAAATCAAATGTCATATTATCATAGAAATTAATTGTTACGAATGTTCCGGCTTCAGTCATACCTTTTGGTGCGACACCTTCATAAATAGCAATTAAATCTCCAGTAGGTGCAACAATAACTTCTTCGATTGTTATTGTTATAGATTTTGTTGCTTCATTTTCGGCTTCATCTGATACAGTTACACTTACTGTATATTCACCTGGAGTGCTCATGTCTACATTTTCAGTTAACATTGAGTTAGTTACATAAATAGTACCATCAACGTCATCAGAAATAGTGAAGTATGATCCCCATACAGGTTCAGAATCACCTTGATCAAACGTTGTTTCTAATGCAGTTACCACTGTGATAACTGGACTAGTTGTATCAGCTTCTTCATTGTTAGACGGATTACATGCGGCTAAAGCAAATACAAGTACAAAACTTACAAATAATAAAATAAATTTTTTCATTTTTCTTTTCTCCCTTTTTTTATTTTTTGAATAATTGTAGAATTGTTTTATATAAAAAGTCTTTTCAAATTAGTATTTTTGAGGTGCTAAAGATTAATTTAAATAGTTAATTACTCTTTAAGTTTTCTATAATACATCGTCATATTTTAATGACTTGAAAAGACTTTTAAATATTTTTATTTATAGAATTGTTCTCTAAGAAAATCTAGATAATCATCAATTTTGGACATAATTTCATCGGTATTCACCTGTTTGTTTGTGATTTTCCCAATACTGAATTCTTTGGTTAAAATTCCTGTAACTACATATCTGGATACAGAAACTACCTTCTCAACATCAATACCATCCTTGAATTTTGTGTAATCAATACTTGTCTTGTAAAAATCTGATTTAATACTGTGCATACCTTCGGTTTTTAATTTTGAAAAATCTTGTAACCCTTTTTTCCTACCGCATCTGTCAAAGAAATCGAAGATGTAAGGGTATTTGTCGTGAGTTTCTAACTTCACTCTCATTATTTGACTGAATCTTTCAAATAAATCATTGGAATCCCAATCAATATCATTTGACATATGTACTGAAATAACATCATACGTAAATTCTAAAAGAAAATCGAATAACTGTTGTTTATCTTTAAAATAATGATATAACAACCCTCTAGAAATCCCGGCATCTTGGATTACTAGATTTGTTGAAGCCTTATCGAAATTGTTTTCACTAAATATTTTTAAAGCTGAATTAATTATTCTATCAATTTTTTCGTTACTACTATCGATGTTTTGAAATTCATTTAACATAATTTCCCTCATTTCTTATAACCGACGAAAAAAACTGTCAATTTCATTATACGATAGCCGACAGAAACTGTCAATATTTTTTTTCTTGCATAATAAAATAAATTGTAATATAATTGTTGATGTTACAACTGTTGCAAGTGCAACTATAAAGGAGTGATGAAATGTTTTTAAATGATATGTCAACAATTTTTCGTTATAGTAATATTTTTGTAAATCGTAGTTCTTCCGACTTGAAAATTACTTCCGCTGAACATTACATACTTATGTACCTCTTTCAAAAAGAAGGAGTTAGTCAAGATGAAATTGCTGATCATTTTGCGGTTGATAAGGGTAGTATTTCAAAAACTATTCATAAATTGTATTTAAAAAAATATGTCGACAAGTATGAAGATATAAGCAATCGTCGTAAAAATTTAATATGTCTTTCTAAAATAGGTCGTAAAACCTTCGCAAAAAGTCGTGAAGTGTTAGATGAATGGCACAAATCAGTAATGAAAGATGTTTCTGAAGAAGAATTTAAGATATTTAAGGAAGTATTACAAAAAATGACCGTTAACGTTAGAAATGCAATCGAAACAAATTGAATCTAAGGAGAAATCACATATGAATAACAAACAAAAACATTCGAACTTGATATTAATTATGATTATTTATCTTGCTGGTATATTTATGGGTGCTATTGATACTGGAATTGTTACACCAGCAAGAACAATCATCCAAAACGATATGGGTGTAGATTCTCAGCTTGGTATATGGATGATAACTATTTATACATTGGCTTATGCTGCTAGTATACCAATCATGGGTAAAATAGCAGATAAGTACGGTCGAAAATACATATTTTTAATAAGCATTTTCTTATTTGGTGCTGGGTCTTTATTAACTGGCTTAAGCCAGTTTACAGGAAGCTTCACTATGTTGCTTGTCTCACGAGCTATACAAGCGATTGGTGGAGGAGGAATCATTCCAGTTGCAACTGCGGAATTTGGAACAACGTTTCCAAAAGAAAAAAGAGGAGTTGCACTTGGTTTAGTTGGAGGAGTTTATGGTATTGCTAATATTTTTGGGGCCTCAGCAGGAAGTTTTATACTTGATATATCTGGGCAATCTAATTGGTGTTATATCTTTTTTATCAATATACCAATAACAATATTTATTCTAATAGCAGGATTTATAGTTCTTCCAAATAATAAACATGAAGATGTGAAAAAGATTGATTTTGCTGGAATTTTTGTTTTAACAATTATGATATTATCATTATTATATGGGCTTAAAAATATCAATTTCCTTGATTTTTGGAATTCATTTGCCAATGTGAAAGTATACGCATTCCTAATAGTTTCTATTGTGATTTTCCCGCTATTTTTGTTCATTGAACAGAAAGCAGAAGATCCAGTTATAAACCTTTCGTATTTTAATGAACGAGCAATTGTAATTACGTTAATTTTATCTTTTATTTCAGGTATTATTTTGATGGGGATTATCTTTGTTCCACAATTTGCGGAAATTAATATTGGAATTGCTTCTGGAAGTGGTGGATACTTTGTAATTGTACTTGGAGTCTTCGCCGGTATTGGAGCTCCATTGTCTGGACGTTTAATCGATAAGTTTGGAGTTAAACCTATTCTTGGATTTGGATTCTCTGTGTCTGCGCTTGCAGCGATATTTTTAATATTTGTTGTCGTTCCTTTTCCAAGTATATTTACAGTTATTGTAAGTCTAATACTAATGGGGTTAGGTATGGGATTCTCACTAGGAACTCCACTTAACTACATGATGCTAGAAAATACAAAACAAGAAGAGTCCAACTCTGCATTAGCAACACTCTCTTTAATTCGCTCTTTAGGGACTACAATAGCTCCTTCAATTATGATTGCTTTTATTGCAAGTGCTGGAATGCAAACACAGAGTAATGTAGCAAGTGCTTTACCAGAAAACTTAACAATTCCTGCAATTATCTATTCAGAAGAAATTAATACAGCTTTTACAGAACTACAAGAAGATTCTCGTTTTGCGGAAAAATTTGCCGATTTTACATTTCCTGAATTTTCTGGAGAAACTTTGATTCCATTAACACAACCATCTACAACATCAGATGGATCTCTTGATCCAGAAATTATTGGGTTAATTAAAGGTTCAGACATTACAACGATTTCAGACAATACCAAAACATTCTATACTGCAATCTTTGATTCCTTTATTCCAATTGTTACTATGAATATTGAAAACGGTGTTCAATCAGGAATTAATGGTTTGGAAGAAGCTATTACTGGAATGAATTCTGGATTATTTGGTATTAATATGACTATTATGACGCTTTCATCAATTCAGACTGAACTCGAAGCACTTCCTAGCACTGCATTTGATGGTAGTGAGATATTAGATTTGCTCCAACCATCAACATTAAGTGGGTTGATGCCAATGACTTTAGAGTCTTTAGAAGGATTTACAACATTAGTGGAATTGGAAGAACTTATTACTTCATATATAGGACAAAAAGCAGAATTGGAGTCATCAATTCAAGAGATACAAACACTCAGGACACAAATGATTGCTTTTAAAACAGATGTAAGTGTTCAGTTCAATGCTGGTGTTTCTAATTATTTGAATGATATTGATAATAATGCGCTTAATGTTGAAGACACTTTTCAAGAAACACTAAATGGTGGATTTAAGAATATCTATTTTACAACTATGAGCGCTGCAATCGCTGGGTTCTTAGTTCTTCAAATGTATTCAAGTAAACCATCAATTGAAGATATATTATTGAAATAGAAGTAAGTGAATAAATGAGCAAAAAACATATATAATGTATTATATCCAGTATTGATTGTTTGATTTTAACGTAATTCTAAGTAGTGTAGATAACCAATATTTTACACTATTGATAGTTTTTGTTGGTTATTGTATAATTGAAAATGTAGATTTATAAAAATAATGGAAAAGGGTGAGTTTATGAATTGTAAAGTAGTGAAAATTGAGAAACAACTTTCTTTTAAAGAAGCAGCAATGTTGCAACATCAAATGTTTGCTGCGGTAAATGCAGGTAAGTATGATGGCGTTTTATTAGTGTTGGAACATACACCGGTTTTTACAACAGGAGTAGACTTTGATACAACAGATTTACTTATAAGTGAAGAAGAAATCACAAATCAAGGAATAGAATTATCTAAAACTGATCGTTGTGGAGGGATTACATATAACGGACCAGGACAAATAGTGGTATATCCTATTTTGAAACTAAAAAATTTCAATATTAGAAGTGATGAATATCTGAGTATACTTGAAGCAGTAATTAATGATACTGTGAGCAAATACAACCTAACTCCTTCTCAAGTCAATGGTTATCCTGGTGTATTTGTTAATAACACAAAAATATGTTTTATAGGTATTAAAGAAAGAAAAGGCGTTGCATATCAAGGATTATCAGTTGATGTAACAACGGATATATCAAACTATAAATTTATCAAAGATTGTTGGCCAAAAGGCTATAAAGTTGGGAAATTACAAGACTTTGTTAAAGACATCAATATTGAAAATGCAAAGGATCAAATCATTGATAGCTTTAACAAGATATTCGATGTTGTTTTTGAAACTAGGAATATGAAAGATATGATGCCAACGTCTGGAATGGGCCATCCTAGTGGAGTTCGAAAGAGACCTCAATCTACAATGGTAGGTCATCCACATACCGACAAGTAAATTTCTTAATAATTAAAAAAGACATTAACAGAAGTGGAATTAATGAGATATATTGCGATTTTGGATATGTCTTTTTTATTGGAGCAAATGGAATATAAAAAGATTTAATTCATTATAGTTGCATTTATAATGAGAATATTATAAAATATGTAACGAACTTACCTAAATAGAAAATGAGGTGACATATGAAAGAACATAATGGAATTATTATTTGGAATCAACTTCATGAGTTGACAAAACTAAAAAAGCATTCATATACTCTACCTTCTTTAACAGAATTGGAGACAAGAATTATGCGCATTACTTCAATGATGAAACATAAAAAAGGTGTAAGCATTAATGTAAAGACATTAAAGACGATGTTGAATGTAAGCCATCCAACAATCTCTCAAACAGTTAATGCACTTGAGAAAAAAGAATATATTTCTCGTGTGAATGATCCACTAGATGGAAGGGTAACGTTAATTGAAATTTCAAAAACAGGAAAAAAAGTTTTAGAGGAATCTTTTCGAATTATTACAGAAAGGTTCATCGAATTATCGAATTATCTTGGAGAAGAAAAAAGTAAGGACTTTATTTCAATTCTCGATGATATTATTAAATACTTTCAAGAGTTAGGAGAAGAAAAATGAAAAAGGCTTATAAATTATTAACTACAAGAGAACGATTTACCGTTCTCTTGATTATTTTACTTGTATCAGCACAAGTATATTCTCAATTAGAATTACCATCATACACTGCTGATATTATTGATATTGGTATCTTCAATAAAGACTTGCCATATATTTATGGAAAAGGTGGACTGATGCTGTTAATCTCATTAGCAAGCATCGTTGCAAGTATTTTTGCATCATTCTTTGCTGCAAAAATAGCTGTAAGTGTGGGTACTAAATTACGTTTTTGGGTATTTCAAAAAGTTTCAAACTTTTCATCTCAAGAATATAATAAATTTGGTGCATCTACACTTATTACAAGAAACACAAATGATATTATTCAAGTTCAAAATTTTACGTATACGATGTTACGTCTAATGGTAATGGCACCGCTAATGCTAATTGGTGGAATTCTTAAGGCTCGTATGCAAAGTACTGAGTTATCTTTTATCTTTTGGTATTCGATACCAGTATTAGTGTTTACAATAATAGTTGTCGCTTTTGTAGCGCTACCTCTATTTAAAAAACTTCAAGAGCGCTTAGATGCAGTTAACCTTGTATTTCGTGAAAACTTGATTGGAGTTCGCGTGGTTCGTGCTTTCAATAGATTTAAACGTGAAAAAGAGCGTTTCAGTGAAGCAAATCTAAATCATATTACTATTGCTAAACGCGTGAATCGAATTATGACATCTATTATGCCAGTAATGATGATTATTATGAACTTTACATCACTTGCTATTGTGTATTTTGGAGCAATCAAAGTGGATGAGGGAACTTTGCAAATAGGATCTATATTTGCTTTCTTGCAATACGCAATGCAAATTATGTTTAGTTTAGTAATGGCGTCAATGATCTTTGTTATGTTTCCTCGTGCTCAAGCATCTTATAGAAGAATTTTCCAAGTCCTTAATGAGGAACAAACTATTCAAGATAAAGAAGATGCTATAGAACAAACAGAAACAACTGGAGCTATCACATTTAAAAATGTTATGTTTAAATATCCTGGTGCAGAAATGCCTGTATTAAGTGAAGTATCATTTACTGCAAAACCAGGTAATATTACTGCAATTGTTGGAGGAACAGGATCTGGGAAATCAACATTGATAAACCTAATCCCAAGATTCTATGATTTAACATCTGGAGAAATCTTGCTTGATGATGTAAATATCAAGGATATTACGCAAAGAAGCTTGCGTTCTCATATTGGATATATCCCTCAATCAGCGACACTGTTTAGCGGGTCTATTCGTGATAACTTGAATCTAGGAAAAGAAGATGCCACAGATGATGAAATCATGGATGCGATAAAAATCGCGCAAGCAGAAGAATTTGTTTCTGAAAAAGATGGTGGGTTAGACAGAGTAGTTTCTCAATCAGGTACAAACCTTTCTGGTGGACAAAAACAACGTTTATCAATTGCAAGAGCTATTGTTAAACGCCCGAAAATATATATTTTTGATGATTCATTTTCAGCATTAGATTTCACAACTGATTTTGAACTTCGAAAAGCACTTCACCCTCATATCAAAGAATCAACTATTTTTATCGTTGCTCAAAGAATTTCAACAATTAGTAATGCTGATCAAATTATTGTTCTTGATGAAGGTAAGATAGTTGGAATAGGAACACACAAATCCTTATTACAATCATGTGACGTATACAAAGAAATTGTATCCAGTCAAATTACAGAGGAGGAGATGGATCATGAGTAACGATAAAAAACAACAAAACCGTGGTTCTAGACCTCATGGTGGACCTATGGGAATGGCGATGTCTGTTCAAAAAGCAAAGAACTTTAAAGGGACATTAAAACGCTTAATCAATTACTTAAGACCAGATTTACCAAAAATAATTATTGTTGTTATCTTCTCGATTGCTTCAATGGTATTTACAATAATATCACCACGTGTACTTGGGGATATTACTACAGAAATATACAAAGGATTTTTCTCTCCACAAGGAGTAGATTTTGCTCCTATAAATGATTTACTTACATATCTTTCTGTCTTATATGTGCTAAGTGCATTATTTGCTTATATCCAAAACTTTGTTATGGTTGGAGTAACACAAAACACAGTATTTAGAATGCGTAAAGATATCAAAGAAAAACTTAGAAAATTACCATTAAAATACTATGATAGTAAAACTCATGGTGAATTACTAAGTCGTGTGACAAATGATGTAGATACAGTTGGTTCTACAATGCAACAAGGATTGAATAACTTGGTTACTGCGATTGTAATGATTATTGGTGTACTTTACATGATGCTTACAATTTCTGTAACAATGACTTTGGTTGCACTTATCACGTTGCCATTATCATTCTTCTTAATAAAACCAATTGTAAAACGAAGCCAAAAATACTTCAAGGCACAACAAAAAACGCTTGGAGATTTAAATGGACATATCGAAGAAATGTATTCGGGACACCAAATCATAAAAGCTTTTGGAAAAGAAGAAGGTTCAATAGAAACTTTTACAGGTATTAATAAAGAACTAAAACATGCAGCATGGCGTGCAGCATTTATGAGTGGTATTATTATGCCAATCATAAACCTTGTAAACAACATTATCTATGTATTAATAAGTGTTGTTGGAGCAATATTATTTATCAATGGAGCAATTGAAATCGGGAATATTCAATCATTTATACAATATATTAGACTATTCTCACAACCAATTAGTAACGTTGCAAGTGTTTCAAACCTAATCCAATCAACAGTAGCTGCCGCAGAACGTGTATTTGAATTACTTGATGAAGAAGAAGAAAGCAGACAAGAAGACTCAAATATATTTAATGATGTAGTTGGACATGTTACTATCGATCATATCGCTTTTTCATATAAAGAAGGACAAAACTTGATCACAGATTTCAGTGTTGATGTTAAAGAAGGAGAAACAATTGCGATTGTTGGTCCAACGGGTGCTGGTAAAACGACACTAGTAAATCTATTACTTCGTTTTTATGATGCTCAATCAGGAGACATTAGAATTGATGGTAAATCTATTTACGATGCATCAAGAAGTGATGTTCGTCAAGCATTCGGAATGGTACTACAAGATACTTGGTTATTTAAAGGAACAATTATGGATAATATCCGTTATGGTAAATTAGAAGCATCTGATGAAGACGTATATAATGCAGCATCAATTGCAAATGTAGACCACTTTATTAGAACGCTAAAAGATGGATATCAAACAATTATAAACGAGGAAGCAAATAATATTTCACAAGGTCAAAAACAATTAATTACGATTGCTCGTGCGTTGCTTGCTAATCCACGTATCCTAATTTTAGATGAAGCAACATCAAGCGTTGACACAAGAACTGAAAGTTACATTCAAAACGCAATGCTTAAACTAATGAAGGGCCGTACTAACTTTGTCATTGCTCATCGTTTATCAACGATAAAAAATGCGAATCATATTTTAGTTATGAATGACGGAGACATTATTGAAACCGGTTCACACAGTGAGTTACTAGCAAAAGAAGGGTTCTACTTTAACCTATACAATGCACAGTTTAATAAAACATTAGAATAGTAAACTTACATAGTTTGAAAAGTGATTGAAGAGACATCATCTGTTGATACAGGTGGTGTTTTTCTTTATTGAAAAGCGGAACTAAAACCTAATCGTTAGAATAATATTGCGACAAGTAAAATATTATGATAAAATTAAGTTAGTGTATGGAAGGTTACTAGGGGATATAATCAATTGCTTGAACAAAATCCTTTCAAGAGAGTGAAACCTTCCAAAATGGAAAATAGGAGGGTTTTTTAATGAAAAAAGTAATTATTGGAATTGTGGCAATATTGGTTTTATTTTTATCAGGTTGTGATCAGTTACCAGAAATCTTAAAAGATTATTTACCTGCTTTAGAGCTTAATGGTGAGATAGATGTGACTATTGGATTAAACGAAGAATACGTTGATCCAGGGGTAGAACTAGTTGGAGATTTTGATCTTGAAATAACTACTGATTCTAATCTAGATATTACAACATATGGTATATATTTTATCGACTATAGTGTTGATTATAATGGTAAAGAAATTAGAATAGGTAGAAAAATTAGAGTTGTACCAGAAACTGAAAAAGACTTTAATATAAACTTGTCTGTAGAGTCTATAGATCCTAATGCACTTACTTTCTTAATCGAAATAGATGATCAAGATGGGGATTTAATTGATGGTGAAGGAATATTGTATTATCTTGATGAAAAAATCAAATCCTTTCCTGTAGCTAATGGAATGACATATTTAGAGTTTGATGAACTGGCTAACCAAACATATTATCGTTTAGAATTTATTGGTTCTTATACTGATAATGAGCTAGTATACACGCTAGACGACTATACAATTGGGGCTAAAACAACGTTAACTGACCCTAAGGATTATCCAAGACTAGAACTTGTTGGTGAAGAAGAATTGCATCTTAATGTTGGTGACGAATATATAGAACAAGGCGTTACTATCATTGGAGAGCAACAGGAATTAGAAATAACGATTGAATCAGATGTAGATACAGCAATAGCAGGAACATACACTGTTAGATATATAATTGTCTTTAATTTAGCTTCAATTTATGCACATAGAACTGTCATTGTTGATGCAGTTGATGTAGACCCAAATGATGATCCAGATGATGTGCCAGGTGAAGTTGATTTTGGAGTAGTAATAGAATTGGTTGATGCAGAAGCTTATAGTCTTACTATTTCGGTTACTGTTGATGATGCAACAGAGAGAATTACAAACCCACTTGCATCACTTTATCTTGGAAGTGAGAGAGTTTCTGGGTTCGTTTATTCTCACGGAACAACTACAATAACATTTGAAGGATTATTAGCTGAAACAACATATCATTTTATATTAGATGGATTTTATTTGAGTGATGGTAATTTTGTTTCTATAGGAGATTATACGGAAGAATTTAGTACGTTGCCAGTATCAGATATTGTTTTTGCTCCTTATATGGTTCTAAATGGAGATAGTATTGTAGAAGTAGAAATAAACACTCCATTTGTTGATCCAGGAGCAAGTGTAATTGGATATCCTAATGCAGTTATTACGCAGTCATTGTATCCTAATATAGTAGGAACCTATACAATTACTTATAGTGCGACTATAGATGGAGTACCTTTTAATGTTACTAGAACTATTAATGTTGTAGACTCTAGTGTACAAGATAATTATTTTGGATTAACTAGTTATGAAATAGGCAAAGAATATATTAATGTGGTCATAGATGTCGAGGATGCGCAATCAGAAATCGTTTCAATGACAGCTTATGTTTATGATATTGATGGTCACCAAGCAAATATATCAGGATTATTAGTTGGCAATAATGAAATAATGTTTGATTGGTTAACTCAAGACACAAATTATAAGCTTGTTGTTGAGTATTCTTACATTCCAACAGGTGAAAGTGATACAGTATATGTAGAACTTGAGCTATTAGATTTTAATACGCTAGCTGCACCAAGACCAATACTTACTAGTATAGATTGTTCATCTACAGGAACTCAAACAACTTGTAGTGCGGAATGGAATGAAGAAGGATTTGAATCTAACATCATATATTCTGCAGAACTATGGTCTGGAACGAATTACATCGGACTTATTAGATTTACGAATGATGGGACAGTACTATTTATTGATGATTTAAACCCAGATTCAGAATATACTATAAAAGTCTTTGCGGATTATACAGTTACAGCTACCGGAGCAAGTTACATTGTTAAAATTACAGAGTTTGAAATTAATAAATCAGAATAAATGTTAAAAAACAAAACCGAGAGGTTTTGTTTTTTGTTATAAATCCATATTTGATAATCTTTATGTTTACTTTATCTAATAAGTTTAGGATAACTCCCACTTCAAAGATATTGGTGATTAGTGCAAGAGAAAATGGTAGAGAAATTACCCGATTTTCGAGATTGCTATCTAAGTAAAAGAAATACTTCCATTAAAAATTGAAGTAGTAAATTGAGCGGTTTTACTTCGTGAAATAACAATCGCAATCACAAATCTTAATTAAATCTTAAATAAATATTAACAAAACATCCTAAGTGTTGATTAAAATAATAATATTGATTAGACTAAAATAGTAAACATTGTATATTGAGGATGGACTAGCGAATAATCAGTATTAAGAAGCATAATAATAAGGGGTAAATAGCGCCTAGGAACTGATAGGAGGATTTATATGGATGAGAAATATAAATCACTGAGTAAACAGAAAATACTACTCGTTGATGACAATAATATTAACCGAAGAGTAATGGGAGAATTACTTAAGAGAATGTATTTAGATGTTACTGAAGCCAAAGACGGGGTTGAAGCAATTGAATTAGTAAAAAAAGAAATTTTTGATATGATTTTTATGGATATTTTTATGCCGGGTATGGATGGATATGAAACAAGCAGACACATTCGAGAACTAGATGGTCCGAATGGAGACGTTCCAATTATTGCAGTTACAGCTAATGATGTTGAAGAAACACAAAACAAAATAGCTGAGTGTGGAATGAATGGTGTTTTACCTAAACCTATTCGTAAAGAAAATCTAGAAAAACTATTGAATGAGTATTTTGGCAGTAGCATTAATGATACAAAAGAGATTGATAAAGAGTTGGAAATATTTAATAAAAACGGATTTGAATTATTTTATGAAGATGATTTTCTACGTAAAGAAATTATAAATACATTTTATGCTGAAAAACAAAAAGACCTTAAAAACATAAACGATGCATTCTTTGCGAAAGATTGTGCATTAATATATAAAGCGCTTCATTATATGAAAGGTTCATTTATCTATTTGAATGCTCCAAAAATACTAAAACTTACTCAACAAATTTTAGACCTATCCGCAGAAAACAAAATAAGTGATGTATTACTTCTAGAAGAGCCACTACTTAATAATTATGACCTGCTACGAGAAGAATTGCATAAATATATGGATCAATTATAGACAAACAACAAAAGAGCCAAATAAAAATTTGGTTCTTTTTTATGACATAAAAAACAATTTTGTATATATAATCAAAATTAATGACAATGTTCATTAACAATCTTGTAGAAAGCGGATGTATTTGATATAATAGTCTTGTGTGTAAAATATAGTATTCAAAGGGGCTACATTATGAAAAGAATTTTACTAGTAGAAGACAATAAAATCGTTAGTAAAACAATTGAGCGTAAACTTCAAAATAATGACTACATTGTAGACTGTTGTTTTAACGCCGAGGATGGGTTGCTAGAAATTAATAAACATGATTATTCCGCAATAATTTTGGATCTAGATTTACCAAAAATGAACGGATATGCTTTTTTACAAATTCTACGTAAAAAATCTGATGTACCTGTGATAATAAATACTGTTCATGCAGATGTAAAATCTAGAGTAAAACTTATTGGGGTTGGAGCAAGTGATTTTATTGAGAAGTCACTAAAACCAGATGAGATTGTTGAAAGTATTAAGATTATATTAGAAGATAGGGAAAAAGAAAACGAACGCAGTAAAACATTTAAATTTAAACATTTAGATATAGATTTTCTATCTAGAAAAGTAAAAAGAGACAATATAGAACTCGAACTTACAAATAAGGAATTTGATATTATAAAGATGCTACTGGATAATCCTGAGAGAGCCTTCTCTAGAAACAATTGTACTTAGTTGTTTGGGGAGAACAATATGAGGAATCAGTGGATAATACGATAAATGTACATGTAAAAAGATTAAGAAATAAAATCGAAGTAGATCCAAAAAATCCAGAAGTCATAGAAACTGTTTATGCATTTGGGTATCGATTGGGAAAAGAAGTAGTTGATATGCTTCTAAGTCAAAATGGAATCGAATAATATAGAGGTTGTTATCAAATTTTGATAGCAACCTTTTATTTTATTGTTTTTATTTTTTTATCATATTCTTTTTACATGTTATAATAGAATAAGAAGACTAATTATGGAGGTATACTATGAAGAAAAAACTGAC
>CAYYOU010000011.1:0-14916 GCA_964473425.1 uncultured Candidatus Izemoplasmatales bacterium
ATCTCATACTAACAAGTATATATTATATTTATATAAAGATTGGCTAATTGAACCAGGTTCAGATTTTGCTCATGAACTAATTCATACTGATTATAAAGCTAGAAAATTCTATAAATAATAAAATAACCCAAATTAAATTTTGGGTTTTTTAGTGCCTTTTAAGTACGTTTTTAGTGCAAATAAAAAGCCACCTAAGTGGCTATATTTATTAATTTTTTACTTCTTTTGTTTCTTTTGTTTCTTTTACTTCTTTTACTTCTTTTGTTTCTTTTGTTTCTTTTACTTCTTTTGTTTCTTTTACCGCTTTGTAACGTCTGTTGAATCTCTCAACACGACCAGTTGCAGCTGCAAATTTTTGTTCACCTGTATAGAATGGGTGACAATTTGAACATGTATCGACACGTAATTCTTTTAATGTGCTAGCACCTTCAAATACGTTCCCGCAAGTTGTGCAAGTTATTGATACTTTTTTAAATTCTGGATGTATTCCTTTTTTCATCGTTATTACTCCTTCCGCCATGGTTTCCCATAGTAAGTTTTATGCGCTATCAAATTATATCAAACTCCAATTAGATAATCAAGTAAAATATATGTTTTTTTAATTAATATATTTTATTAGTTATATTATATCATAAACAAACAAATATGTTATAATTAACTTGAGAAAAAGAAGGTGAAAACAATGCGTTTAATCAATTTATTAGAAATTACAAAGCTTGTTAAAGACTCTGTAATAGAAATTAACTACAAATTAGATAACTCACTTGTTTCTTTGATTAGAAAAGCGAAAGAAAAAGAAACAAAAGACTTATCAAAATCAATTCTAGCTGATATTCTAGAAAATCAAGAAATAGCTAGAGAAGGCAATATTCCTCTTTGCCAGGATACCGGAGTAGTTGTTGTTTTTTTAGAAATAGGAAATGAAGTACAAATTAATGGAGATGTCTACGAAGCTATAAACGAAGGTGTAAGACAAGGTTATAAAGAAGGATACTTGCGTAAATCTATGGTAACCCACCCTTTTGATAGGTCTAACACACAAGACAACACTCCAGCTATTATTCATACTAAAATGATTGCTGGAAACAAAATTAAAATGAAGATTGCCGCAAAAGGTGGTGGCAGTGAAAATATGAGTAAAGTAACAATGTTAACTCCTACCGAAGGAATAGTTGGGGTTAAAAAATTAGTTTTAGATACTATATTTAATGCAGGTGGGAAACCCTGTCCTCCTCTAATTGTTGGAATTGGGATTGGTGGAAATTTTGAAAAAAGTGCTCTTCTTGCAAAAGAAGCATTATTTAGAGACTTAGATGATTCTAGTCATGATAACATAATAAAAAAATTAGAAGATGAGTTGTATAAAGAAATAAATGATCTTGGAGTAGGTCCTATGGGCGTTGGGGGAGATACTACTTGTTTAGCTGTTAAAATTAATTACTTCCCAATGCATATCGCAAGCCTTCCTGTTGCGATAAATATCCAATGTCACTCTGCAAGACATATCGAGGTGGAGTTATGATTAAAATACAAACACCTATAACAAATGAGGATATTAAAAAGTTAAAAGTCGGAGAAAAAGTACTTATTTCAGGAACTATTTTTACCGCAAGAGATCAAGCACATTCACGTCTAATAAATGAAGAAAATCCGTTGTTTGAGATTAATGGTTCTGTTATTTACTATGTTGGTCCAACACCAAAAAGAGAAGGTTTTTCTATAGGTGCAAGTGGCCCTACATCAAGCTATAGAATGGATAAACTTGCTGTTCCCCTTATGGAAAAAGGTTTAAAAATTATGATTGGTAAAGGCGACAGAAGCGAAGAGTTTAGACAAGAGATGATTAAGAATAATGCTGTCTATTTAATTTCTACAGGTGGTGCAGGGGCACTATTAAGTAGCAAAATAATAGAAAGTGAAGTAATCATGTATGAGGACTTAGGCGCTGAAGCCATTTACAAATTACAAGTCCAGGATTTCCCCTGCTTTGTAGCGTATGACATCTATGGAAATGACATATTTAAGGATAAAAACTAATGGATGAGGATATTAAAAGAAGAAGTTTAGAACTTCATGAATTACATTGCGGGAAAATTACTGTGAACTCAAAAGTTAGAGTTCAGAATAGTGATGATTTATCTTTGGCGTATAGTCCAGGAGTAGCTGAACCTTGTTTAAAAATAAAAGAAAATCAAAATGACATATATAAGTATACTTCAAAAGGAAATTTAGTCGCAATAGTAACTGATGGTACTGCTGTACTTGGTCTTGGTAATATTGGACCTCACGCTAGTATGCCTGTAATGGAAGGTAAAGCTATTTTATTTAAAGAATTCGCTGATGTAGATGCCTTTCCTATTTGTTTAGATACTCAAGATCCAGAAGAAATAATCAAAATCGTTAAAATGATATCTCCAACATTTGGTGGCATAAACTTAGAAGACATAAGTGCTCCAAACTGTGTATTTATTGAAAGAAGACTAAAAGCAGAATTAGATATTCCTGTTTTTCATGACGATCAACATGGTACAGCAATAGTTACTACTGCTGCACTAATCAATTCTTGTAGGTTATCAGGTAGAAAACTAGAAGATTTAGAGATTGTTTTAAGCGGAACTGGAGCAGCAGGAAGCTCAATAGCGAGATTACTCAAAGATATTGGTGTAAAAAAAGTATATGGATATAACCTAAACGGCGTAATCCTAAAAAGCAAATACGAGTCATATTCTTTCTTAGAGAAAGAATTGATTGATCAATCAATTATAGATACACCAGAAAACCTTGAGAATGATACCTTAAAGGCTTTATTAAAAAATAAAGATGTCTTTATCGGAGTATCCGCTAAAGGACTTCTAACAAAAGATATGGTTATGTCCATGAACAAAGATTCATTTATCTTTGCAATGGCAAATCCTGATCCAGAAATAATGCCTGACGTTGCTTTAGAAGCAAATGCTTATGTAGTAGGTACAGGAAGATCTGATTTCCCAAATCAAATTAATAATGTATTGGCATTCCCTGGTCTCTTTAGAGGAGTACTAAATGCTAAATCGAAGAGCATTACAGAAAGCATGAAAATTAAAGCAGCACAAGCAATCGCTTATATTATAAAAGATGATGAATTAAGAAGAGACTATATTATTCCTTCACCTTTCGATAAAAGAGTTGTAGAAGCTGTAAGTAAAGCTGTAGAAGAAGAAGTATATCGATTAAACCTATATCGCACATAAAAAAATAACCGCTATTGG
Source organism: uncultured Candidatus Izemoplasmatales bacterium (assembly GCA_964473425.1). GTDB lineage: Bacteria > Bacillota_I > Bacilli_A > Izemoplasmatales > Izemoplasmataceae > JAFGXW01. The sequence goes on from CAYYOU010000011.1 coordinate 3,249, forward strand.
CGGTTATTTTTATTATCTAGTTCAAATCTGTTGAATATAAAATATTTTCAGGATCTAACAATGTTGACACTTTAATGTATTGATTTGATACAGTGTAGAAGAATTCACTAATGAATTTACTCTTATACACATATATATTTTCCTCAGAATCTGTTGCATGAGTAACATATGCTGGATGATCATCAAATCCTGTTTCTAAATTAATATTGAAAACTAGAATTCCACTATTATAAGTATATTCGTACCCATTATTTGGTGTTTTGATAGTACTGTATGTGTTGAAAGGAAGAGCGATAATTCCTTTATCTAAACTTACAAGTAAATCTTTATGATTATATGTTGCAGAACTGTTTCCCCAACCAAATTGAGAATAATCAAATATTACATTGTCTAATTCAACTGGTGCTGTTTTGTCTGTAACATCATATATTGCAATTTTTAGTCCTTGTGTTCCGCCATCATTGTCACCAAATCCAATTCCTAGAACGTGGTTAACACCAAGTGGTTGCATGTATGAACTGAATCCAGGCATTGATAATTCACCTTCAATAAATGGATTTTCTGGATCTGATAGATTAATGATATAGAACGGGTCTTGTTGTAAGAAAGTAACTACATATCCATAATCCCCTACAAATCTTGTAGATTGAATTCTTTCTCCTGGTTTTCCAAGTCCTTCAAGCATTGATACTTCTTTAAGATTTTCATCTAAAACAAATAGTCTATTACTTATTTCTTCGCCCCAACCTTCAGTTGTGGTAACTCTTAAGTATCCATTGTATTCGTCCATAGAGAATTGATTTAACACGTTTCCTTCAACATGTCCATTTCCAAAGAATTCAACTTTACCTTCGGTAATTTCAACTTTGATGATTGCTGTTTTTGTTTCGTAACTAGGTTCTTCTGTTTCTATAAAATCTATCATTGGAAAGAAGTAATAAGAAGATCCTACTAAATACATATTTTCATTTGATACATATAAATTATATCCACTATCTCCAAGTACTGTTTCCATATCCACTTCAGTAGTATCTAAATTAATACCATAAAAAGTTGTAAATGCATTTGGATTAGTTCCTTCGATATATATTATATCTTCATAATTAGCTTGTGTTACTTCTCCGTTAACTGTATATTCTGATAAATAGTCATCAACTTCTATATCTTCGTTGTAGAATGGAATATAGTTATTTGTTACTATGTATAAACTGTTTCCTTCAACTGTTTCAATTTTTCTTGTTCCTGTGAAATATCCATTCATTGAATATTCATCTTTAAGTTCAAAATCATTTTCCTTATCATATACTAAAACTTTTATACTACTACTTGATTGAAGCCAGTAAGGGTAATAATCAATATAAATTTCCATTTCACCGTCTTCACCATCAACATCTGTAGGGTATTGAACTTCTTCACAATTGTATGAATATTGATTTCCAATTACTACTAAGTAATCTCCATCTACAAACATACCTTGAGGATAAAACTGATCTTCCGCGCAATAATCTGCGCTGTATTCGAATGTTTTATATAGTCCAAGTACACTTGGTCCAACTTCTTTTGTATATGCCAATGTAATTTGAACTTTGTTATCATACATTGTATAAATAAACTTACCATCAGTAAGAACATTATCCATTTCATCTACACCAATAACTTGGTTATTTGTTTCTGAATAATCGTCACTTCCAGAACCCATTAAATAATCAATACCAGTTGTAGTGACTTTAACCGATGAATTGGTATCAAACAATATTGAATCACTTTCAGGAGCTGATACTCCATCCATGGTATCTACCATTTCAAGGCCATCTCTTTGCCAACCAGAATAGTTAATACTTACTCTGTCATTAAATGCAGTATAAATATTTAAAACATCTTGTGCTGAACCAACAAATAATCGATCCCCTGTAGGTATTGCTGCAGGGTTTAATGCAACACTAACCATTATTACTACAGCTGCAACAGGCGCGAGTGCTGCACTAGATAAAAATGCAATTCGAGCTCCAAAGCCTTTTACTGGATTGCTTATTCTCATCTGTGTTTGTTTTCTTGATAATAGGTTATTCAATTTTACTTCTTCGATAATCTTTGAAATCATTATTACTACAAAACCTACAACTACTAGTAATGCAAATGCAATTACCGGGTTATTAATTAAAAAAATCATTATGATACCTCCCTAAATTTCTAAAGCTTTTTTAAAATCCTTATAATATCCACGATTCACTTCGAGGTGTTCTTTGTTTTTAAGTAACAAGTCGAGTTTAGAGTTAAGAGCGGGCTTAATATAATCAATCTTACCAATGTTTACTAAGCAGTACTTGCTTATTCTGATGAAGTTCTTGTTTTCAAGTAATGTTTCTATTTCATACAATTTTGATTTAATTAACATCCTTGTATTACTTAAAACACCATACACATCATCTTCTTCAACAATGAAATAGTAGAAATTACGTGATTCTACACTCTTTTGTCCAAATTCATTGCTTCCAACGATGTATAATTCTTCTCCTTTTACGATCAAGTCAAGTAGGTTAGAAACTTTAACAATGTCTGCAAGACCAAATACGATATTTATCTTATCGTCTTCAATCAGTTCCTTGTCATCAGTTAATACATAATCATAATCAACTGTCTCAACAAGGTTAAGCCTCTCTTTAATTATTTTATGTTCACTTTTTGATACTTTTAAATTAAACATAAAACTGCCTCCCTCTGAAGTCACATCTAGAATATCACTTCTTTAAATTTTTTAAAATGGTATTTGGGTATCATACATTTATTTTACACTAAACTACACTAAAAGGATAGATTAGTAGTTAAAAAGAGACCGTTTAAGGTCTCTTTTACAGTTCTTTTAGTTTTCTGTATAGTTTCGCGATAGGCATTCCTACAATTGTGAAATAATCACCATGAACCTCTTTTATAAACTTAGCTCCATATGCCTGTATTCCATATGCACCAGCCTTATCCATTGGTTCTTTAGTTTCAATATATTCCCATATCTCGCTATCAGACATATCATAGAATGTAACATCGGCTTTACTATAAAACGAATCTTTATAGTCACCTTTTACAATTGCGCATCCTGTAAATACAGTGTGACTTCTACCACTAAGCGACTTTAACATCTTAAAAGCATCGTCTTTGTCAACTGGCTTTCCTAGAGGGTTTCTATCTAGAATTACCAATGTGTCAAAACCTAAAACGTATTTGTTTGGATGCTTTTGACTTATATCACAAGCTTTTTGAAACGCTATATCAATAACAACTTCTTCACAAGTTAATCCTTCTTTAATTATTTCATCAACGTGGCTAGGAATAACTTCGAAATCGACATTCAAAACTTCCATAAGCTCAATTCTTCTAGGAGATTTACTAGCAAGAATGTATTTATTTTTCTTCAACAACTTTAACCTTTGGAGGTCTTACAAAGAATAATAGTATACTAGCTATAGCTAGTGGAATTAATAAGTATAAAATCGCTTCATTTGTGCTTTTACTATACTGTGTTGCTAAAAAGGCTAATATGAATGGAGATACAATTCCACCGAATCTTCCGAACACACTGAAAAATCCAAAGAAATCATTTGCTTTTTCTCTTGGAACCATTCTTGCAAAATAGCTTCTAGAAACAGCTTGAATTCCACCTTGTGCAGTCCCTATTAGAATCCCTACAACCCACATTAAGTAAGTTGTTTCAGCGCTTACGATTAAACTTACGACATAAATGCTTAATGAATAAATTAAAATTCCGTAAAATATCATTCTTTTACCGCCGAATTTTTTTGTTAATCTACCATAAATTATGGCAGATGGGAATCCAATAAGCTGGACTAAAATAATAACCCCTAAAATTGTTGGACTACTAACTTCTAAGTCAGAACTAATGTTTACAGCTAATCTAATGACTGTGTTTACAACATCGATATATAATAAATATGAAATCAAGAATAAGAAAATATAACGATATGCACGAATCTCTTTAAATGTTTTTCCTAATCTTTTTAAAGACTCTTTTAACCCATTGTTTTCACTATCAATAGTATATGTTTGTTCAACATCTTTCAAAATCGGCAATGAGTAATACAACCACCAAAGAACAGCAACTATAAATCCAAAACTAATTGCTAAATGTCCGACAGATTCGTCTAACATTCCGAAAGTAACTAATAAATAAGGTATCATTCCTATGAAGAAAGGAATCAAACTACCAAGATATCCCCATGCAAATCCAGTTGAACTAATTTCATCCATTCTGTCTTCACCAGTAACATCTACTAAGAATGCATCATAAACTACATTTGTAAGATTATAACCAATACTAGATATTGTAAAAATGGCTAACAATAAAACCCAATCAAGTCCAGGTATTGCAATCCCAAATCCACCAATTATTCCAATAATTAAAAATATCTTGAAAAACTTTTTCTTATTTCCACGGTAATTAGACCAAGCTCCAATAACCGGGCTTAGTAAAGCTACTGTTAATGCAATTGCACTCGTAAGGTATTTAAATATGGCAGATCCTTGTGCCCAATCAGCACCAGATTGATCCATATAAACCTCGTTGTATAAGATAGGAAATAAAACTGTAATTACTGTTAAAACAAAAGCAGAATTAGCTACATCATATAATACCCATGCACGCTCTTTCTTACTTAATTTCAGGAATTTAAACATAATCGCTCTCCAATCAATTTTTTTTGTACTCGATATATTATATCATAAATAACTACCAACTAAAAAATATTTTGTATTTCAAAGTATACTGATATATAATATTTAATAAGAATTATTATGATATAATAAAAGTTAGGTGATAAATATGGAAAGAAATTTAAGAACATTAGTACTAGATAAAGGAATATTTTCTAAAAATGAAACTGTTGTTGTAGCTCTTAGTGGTGGAGTAGACTCGATGGTTCTTTTGGATATATTAAATAATATAGATCTTAATTTGAAATTAATCATTTCACATGTAAATCACAATGTAAGAGTTGAATCTATCAATGAATATGAACATATAAAAAAACTAGCTATAAAATTGAAGATTCCTTTCGAAGGATACTCAGTAAAAGAAAACGAAAAGGTTAATTTTCACGATGATTCAAGAAATCAAAGATACAGCTTCTTTAAAGCAGTTGCACAAAAATATAAATCATCTAAAATAATTGTAGCTCACCATTTAGATGATCAAGTGGAAACAACACTTATGAGAATTACTAGAGGCACATCATTCAGCGGTTATGCCGGTATTCCAGAAATAAGAAAAGATCGTAATATTTCAATAATCAGACCACTGATGGAAGTAACAAAAGATGAAATAATTGCTTATTCTAAAAAGTATAATGTCGCTTTTTTCGAAGATTCTTCAAATAAAGAAGACTACTATACTAGAAATAGATATAGACACAACATTATCCCATTGTTAAAAAATGAAAATCCTAATTTAAATGAAAAAATCATGCAGTTCAAAGACTATATCGAATCAGCAGATCTTGTCTTGAACAGATTAAAAGATGAGTTTATTAAAGATAATTGTTTTTATAATAATATTAACTTGAAAACCTTTAATAACTTAGATAAAATTATAAAGATAAAAGTTCTAAAACACTTAGTAAATATTATGACAGATAACACTGTCGAAGTCAGTTATATACAATACAATCAAATGATAGGATTATGCTCTGCAGAAAACTCGAATAAATCTTTATCTATTGGTAAAGACTTCGATTTTGTAAAAGAATATGAATACATTTTTATTGAAAAAAAAGTAAAGATTGAAAAGAAAATTATTGAAGTAAATGGCTATGGAGAGTATTTCGTAAATGATAACGATAGTTTCATTTTAAGTGAAAATAAAATATCGCAATACAGTTCAAATTTTATAGAACTGTGTTATAATAATAAGGTATTTCCGCTTTACCTTAGAAACAGAAAAAACGGGGATACAATGACTTTAAAAATTGGGACTAAAAAAGTGAAAGATATCTTAATTGATCAGAAAATTCCATTGTCAATAAGAGATAAAATGTTTGTTGTTGCGGATTCAAAGAGTGTTTTGTGGATTCCTGGAATCAAAAAATCTCTACAAGACAATACATCATTAAAAAAAATCTATATCTATGAGGTGAAATAATGTTAGAAAAAGACATTGAAAGAGTTTTAGTATCTAAAGAAGAAATAATTGAAGTTGCCGAAACTATGGGAAAACAAATAGCTGAAGATTACAAAGACAAATTTCCACTAGTAATAGGCCTTTTAAAAGGCTGTGTTCCTTTTATGGGATACCTACTTACAGAGATGGATATCCATCTTGAAGTTGGTTTTATGGATGTATCTAGTTACCACGGTGGAATTGAATCTACAGGAGATGTTAAAATCCTTAAAGATTTAGGGATTCCGGTTCATGATCGTCATATCATAATTACAGAAGATATAGTTGACACAGGAAAAACAATTAAAGTAATTAGAGATTTGTTAATGTATCGTGGAGCAAAAAGTGTAAAAATTGCAACATTATTAGATAAACCGGCAGGAAGAATTGTTAATCTTGTTCCTGAATACATTGGAAAAACGATACCCAAAGAATTCGTTGTTGGGTTTGGACTTGATTATGATGAAAAATATCGTAACTTGCCATATGTAGGAGTATTAAAACCGGAAGTTTACAATAAATAAGGAGTGTTAATATGGCAGAAAAAAAACAATTGAAACGTCCGCAAGGAAGACTAGGTAGTCTAATAGTAGTAGCAATAATATTGCTATTTGTTTTTGCGGCAGTATATATGTTTTCATATCAAGATGAAAAACCAATCGTATACAAATATACAACTTTTACAACAAAGATAGAAGCTGGAGAAATAGCAACTATGCTGTCTGAGCCTATCTCAGGAGATTCAAACCTAGGTTCTTTTAAAATCACAGGAACACTAAAGAACGGTGGAACATATGAATTAATAGTTCCAACTGAAGATTCATTAAATTATTTAATTGAACGTGCAGGAGTAAATAACGTTGATTTCGATCATGAACCTGCTTCTTCTTATAGTTTTTGGAGTATCTTAATGATCCTTTTACCACTTATCTTATTGATTTTCATAATAGGATTCTTTATGAAAGGCCAAGGTGGAAACAATAAAGCATTTGAATTTGGTAAAAACAGAGCTAAATTAAATAAAGGTAAAACAACTACATTTGAACATGTAGCTGGTATTGAAGAAGAGAAAGCAGAAATGGCTGAACTAATAGACTTCTTGAAAGATCCAAAGAAATATATGTCTCTTGGTGCAAGAATACCAACTGGTGTATTACTCGTTGGCCCACCAGGTACTGGTAAAACATTACTTGCAAGAGCTGTTGCTGGAGAAGCAAATGTTCCTTTTTACTCAATCAGTGGATCTGATTTTGTTGAAATGTTTGTTGGTGTTGGAGCAAGTCGTGTACGTGACATGTTCAAAACAGCAAAACAAAATGCACCATGTATCGTATTTATTGATGAAATAGATGCAGTAGGTCGCCAAAGAGGTGCTGGAGTTGGTGGAGGACATGATGAAAGAGAACAAACACTAAACCAATTATTAGTTGAAATGGATGGATTTGGAGAAAACTCGGGAATAATCGTAATTGCAGCTACAAACAGAGCTGATGTATTAGATCCCGCATTACTAAGACCCGGAAGATTCGACCGTCAAATCATGATTGCTAGACCTGATATTAAGAGTAGAGAAGCAATCTTAAAAGTACATGCAAAGAATAAAAAAATAGATCCTAACATTACGTTCTCAGAAATAGCTAAAAGAACTCCAGGATTCACAGGTGCAGACCTTGAAAACTTACTGAATGAAGCTGCTATTCTTACAGCTAGAGAAAGCAAACCTTTTATAAAACTTTATCATATCGACGAAGCGGTTGATAGAGTAATGATGGGACCAGCTAAAAAATCAAGAGTACTATCAAAAAGAGAACGAAACTTTATTGCTCATCATGAAGCTGGGCATGCTGTTCTTGGAATTAAATTAGATAACGCAAACATAGTTCATAAAGTAACAATAATTCCCCGTGGGGAAGCTGGTGGTTATGCATTGATGCTTCCTGAAGAAGAAGAGTCTTTCTTAGCTACTAAAACTGGTTTACTAGATAGAATCACAGGATTGCTTGGTGGACGTGTAAGTGAAGAAATCATCTATGATGATGTATCTACAGGAGCTCACAATGACTTCCAAAAAGCTACAGAAATCGCAAGATCTATGGTAACTGAATACGGAATGAGTGCTCTTGGACCAATACAATATGAAAAACGTAGTGGACAAGTCTTTTTAGGAAGAGATTATAATGTAGATAAAATGTTTAGTGATCAAGTAGCCCTTGAAATTGATAATGAAGTTAGATCAATTATTGATGGATGCTATAAAAGAGCTACTAAAGTTTTAACTGATAATCTTGATTTAGTTAAACTTATAGCTAGTTACTTGTTAGAAGTTGAAACTTTAACAAAAGAAGATATTTATGAAATAGTAGATAAAGGATCTTTAGGTTGGTGGGAAAGAAAAAAAATAAAAATTGCTGCAAAAGAAAAAGAAGATGCAGAAAAAAAAGCTAATGCTCCTGTTGAACCTGAAGTAAAAGAAGAAGCTTCAGTTGTAGAAGAAGAAACTGAAAAAGTAGAAACTGAAAAAGTAGAACAATAGTCAAAAAAAGGATATCTCAGATATCCTTTTTTTATGCTATAATATAGTTGGTGATAATATGAGATTAGATAAATTTTTAAAAGTATCCAGAATTATTAAAAGAAGAACAGTTGCAAAAGAAGTTGCAGATAACAAAAGAATTTTCGTTAATGATAGAGTGGCTAAATCAAGCACTACACTTGTAGTAGGGGATTTAGTAAGTATCCATTTTGGTAATAAGATTGTTACTATAAAAGTTCTTGAATTACAACTTTCTACTAAAAAAGAAGATGCCAAAAATATGTTTGAAATTATCGAAGAAAAAAAGCTATAATAGGTTGACTTATTCACTCGTTTAATATATAATTATCCCACATAAGAAATAGGTGATAAAAATGAAAAAATTAATTATGCTCGTTCTATCTGTTGTGCTATTTATGTCATTATCTGCATGTAAGCCTGATGACGATATTGATGAGATAGTATATGTTACTGTTTATCCAATGCAATATTTGGTTGAAGAAATAGCAGGTGACACAGTTTTAGTTAAAAGAGTACCCGGTTCTACAGTTCATAGCGAGTCTATTGATTGGAGTGCAAAAGAAATTATTGATATGAGTAATGCAGACCTTCTGTTTTATGTCAATGCTGGTGTTGATACATACATTCCAGATAACATAGATTCTACTTTTAATGATGGTTCTGTTGAGTTTATCGATATATCTCAAAACATATCTTACAATACAGTGTGTTATTCTAGCGATCATTCCTTTTTAGAACATGATATGGAACCTATTACTGATTGTGATGATCATTCACTTGCACAAGATCCACACTTTTGGTTAGATCCAGTAAGAATGTTACAAGTAGCAATGCTTGTAAAAGATAAATTAATAGTAACTTATCCAGAAAACGCTGTTTTATATGAAAATAACTTCACAGTTCTTTCTGCTGCTTTAGAAAAACTTGATGATATGTATCAAGAAATGGCCGATGAAGCTGTAAAGCCAATAATAACAACTGTAATGCTGTTTTCTTACTTGTATGTGCGTTATGATATCGAAATAATGTCAATAGTTTCGGATGCACATTCATCTGAAAGTGTACCTAGTGAAATAATAGCATTTAAAGACAAAGCTATTTTTTACGGGATTCATGAAATAATTTTCGAGAAAAACACTAACTCTCCTGCTGGAGACCAAGTTTTACTTGAACTTAGTAAAGAAGATGAACTTGCATCTAAACTTTACATGCATGGTCTTGGAAATAGAACTGAAAAAGAAGAAGAAATAGATGCAACATACATTTCTATTATGTATGACAACTTAGATACACTTAAAGAAGCTACAAAATAGTACAGTCTTGTACTATTTTCTTTGTTTCAAAATTTTAAATAGTATTAATTGAACAAAATAAATGAGGTGACTTAAATGGAAAAATTATCAGATCAAGAGATTGTAAGAAGAGAAAAACTAGAGTTCTTAAAAGAGCATAATATTGATCCTTATGGGCAAAGATTTGACAGAAATAATAATACTCAGTCTTTAAAAGATAAGTATTCAGAATACACTAAAGAAGAGTTACATGATATGGAGACTCCAGAAATTGCTATTGCTGGACGTATAATGACAAAAAGAGGAAAAGGGAAAGCTGGATTCGCACATATTATGGATCAAGCTGGACAAATTCAACTTTATATTAGATTAGATGTTCTTGGTGAAGAAGCATTTGAAATATTTAATAAATCAGATATCGGAGACATAGTTGGAATTAATGGTTCAATTATGAAAACAAGAACTGAGGAGCTAAGTGTAAAAGTTTCTAAATTCACTCATCTAACCAAAGCTCTTAGACCTTTACCAGAAAAATATCATGGTCTTACCGATATCGAAGAAAGATATCGTCGTAGATACGTTGATTTAATAACTAATACTAAATCAAGAGAAACATTTATCCTTCGTTCAAAAGTAATTTCAATGATGAGATTAATTCTAGATGAAAAAGGATTTCTTGAAGTTGAAACACCAGTATTACATCCAATTCTAGGTGGAGCAAATGCAAGACCTTTTATTACTCATCATAATACATTAGATATGCCCTTCTATTTAAGAATCGCTACCGAACTTTACTTAAAAAGACTTATAGTTGGTGGATTTGATGGAGTTTATGAATTTGGAAGAACATTTAGAAATGAAGGTATGAGTGTAAAACATAATCCTGAATTTACTATGCTTGAATTATATCAAGCTTATGGAAATATTGATACCATGATGGAATTAACTGAAGAATTAGTGTCTACAGTTGCGAAAGCATTTGATAAAGATACAGTTGTTTATGGTGGAGAAGAAATACATTTAGCAGCTCCATGGACTAAATTACATATGGCAGATGCTGTAAGAGATATTGTTGGAATTGATTTTTGGGATAAAGACATGACTTTTGAAAAAGCCAAAGCTTTCGCACTTAAAAAAGACTTAGAGGTACCAGCTCACTATACTGGAACAGGCCACATCTTAAATCTATTATTCGAAGAATACGTTGAAGAACAAGTTGTTCAACCTACTTTTGTTTTCGGACATCCTATCGAAATTAGTCCTTTAGCTAAAAAGAATGTTGAAGATCCTCGTTTTACTGATCGTTTCGAATTGTTTATTGGTGGAAGAGAATATGCAAATGCATTTACTGAGTTAAATGACCCAATAGACCAAAAGGAACGTTTCTTAGCTCAACTTGCAGAAAAAGAACTAGGTAATGACGAAGCCAATGAAATGGACATTGATTACGTTGAGGCATTAGAATATGGAATGCCGCCTACTGGTGGACTTGGAGTTGGTATTGATCGCTTGATTATGCTACTTACAGATTCTCCATCTATTAGAGATGTACTCTTATTCCCACATATGAAACCAAGAGGAAAATAATATTATTAAGAGTTGAATACATTATATTCAGCTCTTTTTTTAGCATATTATTAGTTTAAAATATAAAGAAAA
>CAYYOU010000012.1:0-14862 GCA_964473425.1 uncultured Candidatus Izemoplasmatales bacterium
TAACAACTACTCAAATGTCATTATTTTAGTAAGGAGGATTACTTATGAAAGTTTTTGCTGCACATGAAAAAATTCAAAACTTCCTCATCAATAATCCTATCGAAGGGATTACAATTGTTGATGACCCAAGGAAGTGTCATTATTTAATAAGTGGTAAATACAAACAAACACAACATAACCCTTTATTACAAGGAGTTATTATTCCATATACTGGACATAATGGTATAGATTTAAAAGATATGAGAGAAAAGGAATTGAAGTTATTTATCATTTCAACTAGATCTCGTTATGTTGCTGAAAAAGCCGTGACATTAACTCTTTCTTTACTTGGAAATACTTTGAATTATCACAATTCATTAAAAGAGGGAAACTGGTCTGAAAGGAATTCAAACACAAGAAAACCTTGGGTTAGTATTCAAGGATTATCTATCGGATTATTCGGATATGGTAGAATTGGTAAAGGAATTCATAAAATGTTAAAAGGCTTTGATTGTGAGTTTTATACTTTAGATAGGATTATGGTATATCCTAAAGATTTCTTTTTAGTAAAAAATCTTACTAATTTAGTACAAGTTAGTGATATAATAATTATTGCTGCTCCTTTGAATAACACAACCGAAGAGCTATTTAATGAGAAATTATTCTCAAGAATGAAGAACAAATACTTAATAAATGTTGGTCGTGGAAATATTATTGAAGAAAAGAGTTTATATAATGCTCTTGTTAATAATACATTAAAAGGATTTGCATCTGATGTATGGTATAATTATCCGAAAGTAAAGGAAGTAATGTTGCCATCATCACAACCTATTTATGATCTTGATAATGTTGTATTGTCTAATCATTCAGGTGGATTTACTACAAATACTAATCGTGAAGTAAATGAAGCACTACTTAAGCTTCTTATTAAAATGCGAGATGGTAATTTTGAAGAACAACTAGACTTAGATAAATTAATTTGAGGTGAATTATTATGAAAAAATTATTAGTAGTGATATTATCAGCATTCATATCTTTTGGATTACTTGGATGTGAGAAAGAACCAGTTGTAGAAGAGTTTGAAATTATTATTCCCGATGAAGTGTTTGTTAACTTACAAGACTTACCGTATTTTGAACATGTAAATTTACTAAATCCTATTATAACAATCACAGTTAGAGATATGGGAGACATTGTTCTTCAATTATTCCCAGATGTTGCACCAAATACTGTAAGTAATTTTATTTCTTATATTCAAAGAGGGGATTACACAGATAATGAATTCCACAGAGTCGTAAACGAGTTTATGATTCAAGGTGGTAAAATTGATAGCCCATCATGTACAATTATTGGTGAAATGACTTCTAATGGTTTTGATAATGATTTAGAACATGATAGAGGAGTTATCTCAATGGCGAGAATAGGTGGAGATTATGATTCTCAAACATCACAATTTTTCATTGTTCACCAAAAAGCTAATTTCTTAGATTCTGAATATACAGGTTTTGGTGGAGTAATATCGGGATTTAATATTCTAGATTACATAGCTTCACTTGAAGCAGTAATAACTGAAAATGATTCTGAAAGAGGTACAGAACTACCAATAATTCCAGTATACATAGACGGTATTACAGTTGAATTAAATGGCTATACTGCAACTGAAACAATTTGTTTACCATAGAGAAGACTAAATATTATTGACAAAATATCATATATTAGATACAATGCTTGTAAATATAAAAAAATTGTTGAATAGAATTAGTAAGTAATAAATTATAATCTTAGAGAGCTAGTGTGTGGTGGAAACTAGCATTATAATAATTGCTGAATGGATCTATGAGAGAGTATCTGAATTTAAAGTAGGATATTACGGGAGCTCCCGTTATAGAGCTAGGATATGATTGTATCTGAATAAGGGTTCTTTTATAGAACTAAATATGAGGTGGCACCACGATAAATAATTCGTCCTCTACACAATTTTTGTGTAGAGGACTTTTTTTATACACTAAGGAGGAAAAACAATGGGACCTTGAAGAGAAGTGATGCATTTAAAATAACAAAAAACTAAAAAAAGGAGAAATCAAAATGAAATATCAATTCGGAAGATTTGGAGGACAATATGTCCCTGAAATAGTAGTAAATGCGTTAAACGATTTAGAAAAAGCTTTTAATGAAGCAATAGAAGATCCTAAGTTCGTTGAGGAACTTAGATATTACCTAAAGAATTTTGTTGGAAGACCTAGTCCCTTGTACTATGCAAGCAGACTAACAAAGCAACTTAATGGAGCTAAAATATATTTAAAGAGAGAAGATTTGAATCATACAGGTGCACACAAAATAAACAATGCTGTAGGACAAATCTTATTAGCTAAGAGAATGGGCAAAAAGAAAATAATTGCTGAAACTGGTGCAGGAATGCATGGTGTAGCGACAGCTACAACTGCCGCAATGTTTGGTATGGAATGTGAAATATTCCAAGGAAAAATTGATATGGAAAGACAAAAGCTTAATGTATTTAGAATGGAAATGCTTGGAGCGAAAATTACTGCAGTTGAAACAGGTACTGCTACGCTAGCTGATGCAGTTGACTTTGCAATAGGGAAATGGGTAGAAAGAATCGATGATACATTCTATTTGCTTGGTAGCGCAGTAGGACCACACCCTTATCCAACAATGGTTAAATATTTTCAAAAGATTATTGGAGAAGAAGCTATTAAACAGATTAAAGAGCAAGAAGAAAAACTACCTGATTACTTAATTGCATGTGTTGGTGGTGGAAGTAATGCTATTGGGTTATTTACAGAGTTCCTTCCCTACAAAGATGTTAAACTTATAGGAGTTGAAGCAGCTGGAAAAGGACTAGAAACAAAAGAACATGCAGCAACGTTAACTTTAGGAAAAGAATCTGTAATTCATGGAATGAATACAAAAGTAGTATTAGATGAATCTGGTAATATTAGTCCGGTGTATTCAATTAGTGCAGGGTTAGATTACCCAGGAGTTGGACCAGAACACGCTCACCTACAAGACATGAAAAGAGCTACTTATGAATCTATAACAGATAAAGAAGCTGTAGAAGCATTTTTAGAACTATCAAAGGTTGAAGGAATCATCCCAGCAATTGAAAGTGCACATGCGATTGCATATGCCATAAAATTTGCACCTACATTAGATAAAGACAAAGTCATAATTGTTAATCTATCAGGTAGAGGAGACAAAGATGTTGAGGCCATAAAGAGTTATTTGAATTAATTTATTGATTGTTAAAGGTAGATTGGAATAATTATTCCAATCTACCTTATTTGTGATATAATAATTTTAGGTGAAAAAGATGAAAAACTATGATGAAAGAAACACTTTGTTTTCTAGAATGATTCTCAAAAAAGGTACAAAAGAATATGATGAATTTTACAAAAAAGTTCCTGAACAAAAAGGATTAGATGATCCTTTAAGAGGGATATCTTTTAGAGAAAATCTAAAAAAGAGTGACAACTTTAAAGAGTTGTTTTTTCCAATTATTTCTAGTAATAAGTTGTTTATAAAATCTCTACATGAATTATCTGAAAATTTTCAGGTTAGTAGTAAAATTGAGATAAAGAAATCTTTCGCAAAAAACATCAAAGAAATTACGAAGTATTATGGAGCAACTGATGTGGGGATTACCAAATTAGATGAGTTTTCCTATTATTCTCACTTTGGTGGATTAAGTGATTTTTTAGGTATAGAAAATTACGGCGAAAAAGTAAAAAGAAAATTCAAAACAGCAATTGTTTTTACTATTAAGATGGAGCTAGATTTAATGAATAGAGCACCACATTTTGAAGAATTAATGACTACTGAAGAAACATATTTAAGAGTAGCTCAAGTAGGAGCTAGATTAAGTGTTTATCTAAAATCTTTAGGGTATGAATCGTTTTCAAATAATTCTGAATTTTACTTAGCTCCAATTGTCCCACTAGCATATGATGCTGGACTTGGTGAAATTGGAATAAGTAATCATTTAGTAACACTTGAACATGGGGATAATGTAAGACTCGGGGCAGTTTTTACTAACTTAGAATTAGACTTAGATAAACCTGTTGATTTTGGATTAAAAGAGTTTTGTAAGTACTGTGCACTTTGTTTAATAAATTGTCCTTCACATGCAATTTCTCATTTACCAAGAATGGTAAATGGAAGACAGTTTTATAAATTTAGAGATGACCTTTGTTATGGACTTTGGACTAATTCTGGAACAGACTGTGGAGTCTGCATTCAAAGTTGCCCTTTCACACAAGGAATTGATTTAGATAAGGTTAAAAAGATGAAGGATAATCCTGAACTTATGCAGGAACTCGTTAAGGAACACTTAGATAAAAAAGGTAGAAGAGTCTACACGAAAAATGATTTAGACATTGTAAAATTGGATAAAGAAAATGAATAGGGAAATAGATATTCATGGACTCACTGAAAGAGATGCCTTAAAGATATTAGAAAAATTTATTGCACAATGTTCAAATGAGGTAAAAGAGATACGAGTGATACACGGATATCATTCAGGAGATATTCTTAAGGAAATGGTTAGGAATCCAAGAAAACTTAGAAGTAATAAAATAAGACGTAGAAAGCTATCAATGAATCAAGGAGAAACTATTTTAGAATTATATTAGAGGTGAATTTATATGAAAAAACCAACGCCGGTATATATGTTTATAGTACTAATTTCATTAACAATAACAGGATTTGCATTTTTTACAATATTCATTAACATGGGTAAATATAGTTTAGCATTACCCCCGATTTTAATATTTGGTGTTGTCTCATTTTTTATGTATATAGCAAGAAAAATGAATACCGGACAATTTGGAGAAAGACTTAACACTAGAACAACATGCTTTAGTTGCATGGAAGAAATACCTTCAGAAAGTGAATTTTGCCCTAAATGTGGTGTAAATCTTACAGAAAAAGTTGAGTGTGATTATTGTGGGTATTTAAACCCTGTTGATGCAAGTGAATGTGCTGAATGTAACGCAAATTTAAAGTAGGTGAGTAGAATGTTAAATAAAAAAATTGCAACAGTGACAACACTATTTATTTTAGTAGTTAGTACCATGTTTATGTTGTTTGGAGAAGGTATTTTAGGAGACTACATTATCGTTGCTAAAATGATGGTTATTATATCTGGACTTGTATCAGTTGTTTTAGTAATTGCTTCGAGACAAGAAGTAATTAGACCAAGAAGTAGCCGTACAGGTTTTGATTTTAGTCTAGAAGATAATATGGGAACAAAAATATGTAATATTTGTAATACTGAGAATAAAGAAAATGCGATATCATGCATTAAATGTGGAAGCAATTTAAATAGTGTTACATGCCCTATATGTAACACTGTAAATTCATATGATCAAAAATATTGTAAGAACTGTGACACTATTTTACAAAACAAAAAGAGACACTAGTGAAAAACTATCGTAAGATAATACTAATTAGTCTTTCAATTGTCTTTATAGGGATGATAATTGCAATATACTCATATATTATTAGTTCAGTTTTTCTTTTTGTTATGGGTACTTTGTGTATAGTGTTAGGTGTATTGTTTATTTTAGCTTTGATGTCATTTAATTTGTTCGTTCAAGATAAAAACCTAAACATTGAAAAACTTAAAGAAATGGGATTAACAATAGTAGAATGCAAAGCATGTTTAAAGGAAAATGTACTTGAGGATCAGTATTGTATATACTGTGGAGAAAGACTGGGTAGTGATGATATTGGAATACAAGAAGAACATAAAACTTGATTATTTACACACTTTTGTAAGAAATTTCAATTTAACTCATGGAATTTGGTTACTATTTTTAGTATACAAAGGATTTAGTCTGTTTCAATTAGGTATATTTGAAACAGTTTTTCATATTACAAGTTTAACAATGGAAGTTCCCACTGGAATGATCGCAGATTTACTTGGTAGAAAATTCAGCAGAATGCTTGGAATAATATCATATATTATCTATTTAATTATCATGATTGTATCTTCTAACTTTGTTGTCATTGTTATAGGATTTATATTCTGTGCACTTGGGTTTGTGTTGGAATCTGGAAGTGGAGAAGCTTTAGTATATGATTCACTAATAATGACTAAAGATGAAGATAAGTTTATGAAAGTGAATGGTATGAAAGAAGTCATTTACCAGATAGGTTCAGGGCTTGGGTTATTACTTGGTGGGTATTTAGCGATGAAGAGCTTTAATCTATCATTTGAGATTACAATATTGATATATCTTGTAGCTCTTTTAGTAATCGCTTTAATGAAAGAAACTCCAATTGAAAACAGGAAAAAACATGACTCATTTAAACAAATGCTCTATGACCATTATGTAAAAAGTTTTAACGTCGTATTTGGAAATAAAAGACTACTATACTTAATCATTATTGGAGCAGGAGTTGCTGCACCAATAACCGCGATTTTTCTATACTTTCAAAATCACTTATTTGCACTAGGATATTCACCATTCTTAATTGGGATCTTACTTGCTCTTCATAGCTTATTCGCTGCAGTTGGTGGCATTACAGCATATAAATTAGAAAAAAAATTTAAAGAAAGAAAGATACTTTATTTTGTACCTTTGTTTATCGTTTTATCATTTTGGTTAATCCAAATTGATAAAATAATATTTGTGCCTTTTGTAATCTTAGGATTCTTTGATAGTGTTTTCTATGTTGTCCTTGGTGATTACATAAACAGAATTATACCATCAGAAACAAGAGCGACAGCACTTAGTTTTAGTGGGTTATCATTTAGCATAGGAATGATTGTTATCTTCCCAGTTATTGGTCTGTTAGGAGATATGTATGGGTTAAAGACAGGGTTCTTTATACTTGCTATCGTGGTTTCACTATTTTATTTATTTTTGCTAACTATTTTGAGCAAGAATCACTTAGACATTAAAAATAATAACGAATAAATATTCTTAGTCGTAGTAAAATAACTGGTTGAGAAATAGAGTATTTTTGATATAATAAAAAGGTAAAGTGAAATGATTGGAGAGGTTCATATGAAAGCTATAATTTATTTTTCACTTAGTAAAAAGAAGAACTCAAAAAGAATTGCAAATGAAATTGATGGAGACTGTTATGAACTTGTAAATGAGGGCAGACAAATAAAGTGTGTTCCATTTCAAATGTTTTATTATGGGTTTAAAACTGTCGCTAAAAGAAGAGTTAAAATTGGTGTACCAAAAATTGATTTTGATAAGTATGATGAAATAGTACTAGTATCACCAGTCTGGGCGGGAAGAGTTAATGCTTTTATGAAACAATATTTGACTGAAAATGTATTTAAAAATAAATCAGTTACTATAATAGGAACTTCTAAAGGTGGAAATGATAATTACTTTAAAAGTTTTGATGGAATTATTCATGAATCGAATAAGGTAATTGAAGAAATAATGTATGTTAAGGGCTCAGTAGTTTTCGAGAGAATTGTATAGTCATGTATGAAATCATAGAAAAGAGAGCTTTAAACAAAGATGTAGACATAATGATTGTTGTTGCTCCTTTGGTAGCTAAAAATGCAAAACCTGGTCATTTCATAATTCTAAGAGTAGATGAAACTGGAGAGAGAATACCGTTAACAATTGTTACTATAGATGGAGATAATGTTTCTATTATTTACCAAAAATTAGGATATTCAACAAAGCTTCTTGGAACACTCGCTGTAGGAGATAAAATTCTTGATTTTGTTGGGCCACTTGGAAAAGCGGCTCATATTAGAGATGTAAAAAGTGTTTTAGGTATAGCGGGCGGGGTAGGAGCTGCACCATTATTACCTCAATTAAAAGAATATAAAAGAAGAGGAATAAAAGTTGATTTGGTTATTGGAGCAAGAAACAAAGACTATATCATTCTTTTAGATGAATATAAAAAGATTTGTGACAATGTACACATTGCTACTGATGATGGTTCGCTTGGTACAAAAGGGTTTGTAACTGACGTTCTAACAGAGTTATATAAAACAAAAACGTATGAACACACTATTGCTATTGGACCACTAGTAATGATGAAATACGTTGTTTTATTGAATAAAAAATACAATTTGCCGACAGATGTTTCCTTAAATCCAGTCATGATTGATGGTACTGGAATGTGTGGTAATTGTCGTGTTACTATTGCTGGAAAAACGTTCTTTGCTTGTATAGATGGACCAGATTTCCCTGGTGAGGAAGTAAACTTTGACGAGTTAATTACTCGTCAAGATTACTATAAAGAAGAAGAACATGTATGCAATTTAAAGCTGGTGAAAAAATGAAAGGTCCAAGAACTTTAATGCCAGTACTAGATAAGATTATAAGAAGAACAAACTTTGAAGAAGTAGCTTGTGGATATAGTCTTGGCGAAGCACAATTAGAAGCATCGAGATGTTTGGATTGTAAGAATCCTAAATGTATTGCAGCTTGTCCTGTAGCTGTCAACATCCCGAAATTCATAAAAGAATTAATTGCGGGAGATCTTAATCAAGCGTACTATACAATATATGATGATAATATTCTTCCATCAATTTGTGGTAGAGTTTGTCCTCAAGAAAAACAATGTGAAGGGGCTTGTATTGTTGGAATAAAAGGCGATCCTGTTTCAATAGGAGCACTTGAGAGATTCCTTGGAGATTATTCACTTGAAAATAATGTACTTGAAGATAGAACAATAACTGAAAACGGTATAAAAGTAGCGGTTGTAGGAAGTGGCCCGGCAGGGTTAGCAAATGCAGCTGAAATGAGAAAAATGGGATACACTGTAGATATTTTCGAAGCTCTCCATGATTTTGGAGGGGTTTTAAAATATGGTATTCCTGATTTTAGATTACCTAAAGATATTGTTACTACTGAAATAAACAGATTAGAAGATATGGGAGTTAATTTTCATAAAAATGTAGTCATCGGAAAATCAATAACAATTGATCAACTCCTTAAAGAAGAAGGATATGAAACATTATTTTTAGGAAGTGGAGCAGGACTTCCTAGTCCACTCGGTGTTCCTGGAGAAAATTTGAGTGGTGTGTATTACGCTAATGAATTTTTAACGAGAGTAAACTTAATGAAATCACGAAAATTCCCGTTATTTTCTACACCTGTAAGAACCGGTGACAAAGTTGCCGTTGTCGGTGGTGGAAATGTTGCGATGGATGCCGCAAGAACTGCTAAAAGATTAGGAGCTAAGGAAGTATTTATATTATACAGACGTGATATGGATTCTTTACCTGCTAGACTTGCAGAAGTACACCATGCAATAGAGGAAGATATTGATTTTAGATTACTATCTAATCCTGTTGAATTTATTGGTGATAATTATCAATTAAAACAAGTAAGATGTGAAATTATGGAACTTGGAGAAAAAGACAGTTCTGGGCGTAGAAGACCTATGCCAACTAATACTTTCATTACTTACGATATTGATTCTTGTATCATATCTATAGGACAAAAACCAAACCCAATATTAAAAGAATCAACTACTGAACTAAAAGTTGATAAATGGGGTAGAATTGTGACTGAAAATCACCAAACTTCAATTCCAGGAGTGTTTGCTGGAGGAGACGTTGTAAGTGGTGCAGCTACTGTAATTCTTGCAATGGGTGCTGGTAAAGATGCGAGTATTGAAATGAATAAATATATTAAATCAAAGCAAAGTTAATTACTTTGCTTTTTTCAATTGACAAAACAGTCTAAAAAGGTTAAACTTTTTTTATAATGCTTTGATATTCAAAATATATTTTACGGAGGATAAAAATGTCAAAAGTCGGATTAATGGTTTGTGGAAACTCGGGAATTGATTATATTAAACATAAGTATGACATTACCGTTATTAGATCAATATTATTTATGGGTGAAGAAGAGTTCACGGATTTTGTAGATATTACAGCTGAAGAATTTTATAAGAGACTTAGTGATAACCCTGCTTTAACACCATCTACTGCACAAGCAGCAACAGGTGTTATATTACAACAATACGAAGAAATGAGAGATAGAGGATTTGATGAAATATTGGTAATTACACTTTCTAGTAAATTAAGTGGAACTTACGAAGGTTGTATGTTAGCTGCAAACATGATAGAAGATTGTAAGGTAACTGTTTTTGATTCATATACTGTGGCTTACCCTGAAGCTAGAATGGCTTTAGATGCTGCAAAGATGCTTGAAGAAGGAAAAGGATTACCTGAAATTATAGAGCACCTTGAATATATTAAGAGTAATCATACTTTTTGGTTTAGTGTTGATACACTAAGATATTTAGTTAAGAATGGGAGATTAAGTGGCGCAAGTGGTTTTGTTGGAGGATTACTTAAAATCAAACCTCTACTTGGATTAACTAAAGACGGTAGACTTGAATCTTTAGAAAAAATTAGATCATCTGCTAAATCAACTGCAAGAGTAATTGAAGTCTTTTTAGAAGCTTCAAAAGGATTAGATATTGAACCATTCTTAATTCATGCAAATGCAAATGATCGTGTTGAATATATTAGAGGAGAAATACTTAAGGCAAGACCCGAATTGAAAGAAATTATTGCCTATCCATTAACACCTGTTGTTGGTGCTCATGCTGGACCTGGTTGTGTTTGTCTTGGGTTTATTGAAAAGAAATAGGGAGAGAGATATATAATGAATTCAAAAAAAAATATTATTAATGAGCTTTTAGTTGAAGTATTTAATCATATTCTTAGTATTGAGGCGGAGGCTTTAAGGAAAAGAGGAGTCAAACTTTCTATGAATGAGATTCATGTTTTGGAGGCTGTTAAAAAAACAAGTGAACCTACAATGACAAACATCTCAAATAGATTAAGAATAACAGTAGGTACTTTAACGACTTCAGTCAATCGTCTAGTTCAAAAGGGATATTTAGATAGACATAGGGAACTAGAAGACAAAAGAAAAGTAATGGTTTCTCTAACAAAAAGTGCAGTTGAAATATTGAAAATTCATGATCAATTCCATAAAGAAATGTTAGATGCTATGTTTAAAGATATGAATTTAGAAGAAGATGAACTATTTCTTCAATCACTTGAAAAATTGAGTGAATATTTTAAAAGAAAATATTAGAATGATAATTAAAATGCCTTTACTTTAAACCCTGTTTTTGTTAATATTATAACAAGATATAGGTTTACGGGGAGGTATTTTTTATGATTAATTCAGATATTATTAGAGGTCATCTTGAAAGTGTAATTTTAAAACTAATTATTGAAAAAGATATGTATGGTTATGAGATTTCAAATTTAATTACTGAAAGAACTAAAAATCGATTTAACATAAAAGAAGCTACCCTATATTCAGTTGTAGGGAGATTACAAAAAAAAGAGCTTATTGAATCATATATAGGGGAAAAGTCACACGGGGGTAAAAGAAGATATTACAAAATAACTGCCCTAGGACGAGCTTATTACAACCAAAAACTGTCAGAGTGGATAGAACTTAAAAAAGTTTTAGACGCTTTATTGGAGGATAGAAAATGAAGAAAATAGTAAATTTTGTGAAACACACATTCAAGGATATCCCCAAACAGGGAAAAGAAGAAATAATACAATCAGTATCTGAATCGTTGATTGAAAAAGTGGAAGACCTAGTAGAAAAAGGTCTATCTGAACAAGAAGCAATTGATAAAGCAGTTTTAGAATTTGGAACTATTGAAGATTATTTTGTGAATTTCAAAAAACAAGAGAAAAAGAAAAAAAGAAAAAAAACGATTAACCATTATAAAAACGATTTATTATTTAGTGCTGTAGGTTCAGTAATTATTATTTCAATAATAGTATTTATTAATCTATACTATTTACCATCTACATTGTGGTTTGTTATTCCATCAATAGGAATATTGTTTTGGCCATTATCAATTCTATATAATCTCTTAAACAAGAAAGAAAACCGAAAGGATGAACAAGATGAGTAAAATTGCAGTAATTGCAACTAGTACTAGCTGTCTAGATTATCTTGATGTAAAAAACGAAAATTTAAGAATACTAAGATTGAAAATTATTATGGGAGAAAACGAGTATAACGATTTCTTAGAGATTACTGCAGAGCAGTTTTATAGTAGGCTAAATGAAGACAAAAGCCTAGTGCCATCATCTTCAATGCCATCAATTGGTGAATTAATGGTGATGTTTGAAGACCTTGAAAAAGAAGGGTATGAAGAAGTAATTGTAACTACAATTTCTTCACAGCTTAGTGGAACATTCCAAGTTTGTCAAATGGCGAAAAACCAATATGAGGGAAAACTTAAAATTCATGTAGTAGATACACTTAACGCAGCACTAAGTGAAGGGTATCTTTCTTTAGAAGCGCTTCGTTTAATTGATGAAGGAAAAGGTGCTTTAGAAATTGTTGAGTTTTTGGAAAAATTAAGAACCAATAGAAAACAATATTTCGTGGTTAACAATTTAAGATTATTTGTAGCGAATGGTAGACTAAGTGGAGCGAGCGGATTTATCGGAAGCATGTTTAAAATAAAACCAATCTTAATTGTTAACGATGAAGGTAAGATTGTATCTTTTGAAAAGATTAGAACAGAAAAAAAATCATTAAGTAGAATGGTTGAACTAATTCTTAATGATTTAAAAGACGTTAAAGATTTTATAATCATATATGACACTTCAGACAATATTGAAGGAATTACTTTTGTAAAAAGTGAGATAAAAAAAGCATATCCAGATTATAAGTATATAGAAGCACCAATCACTCCAGTAATCGGCTGCCATACAGGAGTTAAAACTGTTGGAGTAGCGTTCTTTGATTTATCGAAATAAGACGTTTTATACGTCTTATTTTTATGGTTATATTTGCGTATAGCAGATTAAAATGTTACAATTATTAAAAGTTAAATTAAATAATATTAGGTGATTATATGAATACAAAAAGACTAATTTCTTTAAGCTTATTTTTATCAATGGCGATTGTACTTAGCATCGTCGAATCTTTCATCCCTTCAATTTCAGTTCCGGGTGCAAAACTTGGACTTGCAAATATTATAACTTTAGTGGTATTGAATATTTATGGGGAAAAAGATGCCTTCCTGGTTGTGATACTAAGAATTATTTTAGTTGGATTACTAAGAGGTATAACTATTGGGTTCTTCCTAAGTTTATCTGGAGGAGTATTTTCCTATTTGCTTATGGTATTATTTATGAGATTTAAAATATTTAGTATCGTTAGCGTTAGTGTTATGGGATCTCTCGGACATTCAATTGGACAAATTGGAATGGCGATAGTAATTCTAAAAACACCACAGCTTGTCTATTACCTTCCATGGATTTTCTTAATTGCAATTCCAACAGGAATATTTACTGGGTTAGTCGCAAAGAAATTTACAGAGATATCCAAGAAAGCTATTATTATTAGAAATTAAAAAGTGAAATCCAATTGGATTTCACTTTTTTGTTTACTCAAATGTGTCTTGTAAATATAATTCTTCAAAGTTCTGACTAAAATGAATTGTTCCATCCATTCCGTACCATATACCTTCAAGCCCATCTATCCCATCAATAAACTCTATACCTTCTTCAATAGGCATTAAGAATATTGCTGTTGAGTATAAATCAGATATCGCTGGGTCTGAATAAATTATGCTAACACTGCGACTATTTCTTTCAGGCATTAATGTATCATTGTGAATTATATGGTGGTATAAATCATCACCAACCATATAATATTGTTGATAATCTCCACTTGTTACTAATTGATCCCCATCTTCTAAATAAACAGTAGCGTAATATGGAAGGTTAAATGTTGGATCTGTAATTGCTAATATGAACTTCCCGCCTTCTCTTGTTGGGTGCGTTCCTCCAATTGATATATTTGATTCTCCATTGTTTAATAGATATCCACTTAAATTTATTGAATCTAAATACTCGATTATTTTCCCGGAAATAAATCCTTTTGATACTCCTCCAAGATCAATGCTCATACCCTCACCCATTGTGATACTGTAATTCTCACTGTTCATAATGATATCATCAGGATTGGTGAAAAGTGAAGCATCAACTAAATCATTCATCTCAGGCACAGCACAAACACTGGTTAATAAACAATCTTCACGGTAATCATGCCAAATTTGCAATACTGGACCAAGAGCTAAATTAAATAAATTATCTACATCATCTTGTTTTTCGATAGTAAATGATATTAACTCAAACAACTCAGGTAATATTACGTGGGTATCAGTTGGATTATCGTTAATAGTTTTAACGTTTACATACCCCTCGTAAGTATCATATTTATCACTAATTTGATGATATAAAGCAAGGATATTTTCAACTTCTTCAAATACATCGGATGCATTTATGAACTCGTTGTTATTAAAATATATTTTTAATGTTACTGCAGTATGTAAATAACTAGACCAATTTTGATAACACTCGATTAATTCGGTATCATCAACAACAGAACAGCCAGCATTCCTGTATAGTACAATAACTGTTCTTGTAAGTACAGTGATCTTATCATGGTAATCAAGTGTAAAAGTAATATCATAACTTCCTGGAACAGAAGTGTCTACTGGGTTATCTACAGTTACAAACTCTTGAATATCTACTCCACTATCCTTAGCTATGAAACCTATATCAAAATATTTAATTCCTTCAGTTATAGTAATCTCATCTTCTCCAAAAGTATCGAAGATTACATTATCATATATTGGATCTATATCATCTTCACTATCTTTGCAACCAGCTAGTAATAAGCTTAGTAGAAGTAGTAAACTTATGCTTAAAATTCTTTTCATTGTGTTCATCCTTTCACTATAAAATAACATTCAATTATCATTATAGAATAAAAAAACTGGCTAAGCCAGTTTTTTAATTATTTTTTGCTTCGTGATACTCTAACAATTCTTTCATAACTCTTATCATATTGTTAGTTGAAACAC
>CAYYOU010000013.1:0-14166 GCA_964473425.1 uncultured Candidatus Izemoplasmatales bacterium
GAAAAAAGTAAACATAGTAGTCCTAAAAAAAGATATTATAAAATTTTTAAATGAATATATCTATTCTAAGACTGAGCGTAGTCCAATGATTATGCCAGTTATAATGACAGTAAATTAAAACAAAAGGTTGCTATCAATTTTTGATAACAACCTTTTTAATTACTCTTCTTTTAGTGTTTCTATAAAGACATCTGCTATTTTTTTGTCAAATTGAGTTCCACTACAAGCAATAATTTCTTCTATTGCTTTTTCTTTTGACATTGCTTTTCTATATTTTCTTCCAGAAATCATTACATCATATGCATCACAAATTGAAATGATTTTCGCAAATAGAGGTATTTCATCTCCTTTAAGTCCAAATGGATAGCCTTTTCCATCAACTCTCTCATGATGGTGTAATACTCCAAATGCAATTTTGTCAGACTCAACTATATTCTTAACAATTTTATATCCAGATTCTGAATGACCTTTTATTTTAGCATATTCTTCCTTTGTTAGCTTGCCTGGTTTTGATAAAATATCTTCCGAAATTGTAATCTTTCCAATGCCGTGCAGTTGGCATAACATTGCAATATCCTCTGAATCACTTGTTCTAGTAAATCCAAGTTTTTTCAGAGTTTTTATTGCAAAAATACCAAGTCTATCACAATGTTCTTCTGTCTCTTCAGTTTTTTCATGAAGTGTTTGCAATACTGCTTCCATAGTTTTACTTTTTCTTGAATTTCGATCGCCTAATTTAAGGCGATACATTAGATTTTCAGCAATGGTGAATGCATCACTAAAATTCATCCTTTTATTTTTTACAATTTCGAATCCTAATGAAACTCCAAGCTGAAAATCACTTTTTATGTTAAATTCAACAATATTACCCTTCATCTTTTCAAGGCTACTTACGATTTTGCTTTCATCAATTTCATTTGAAATAACGGCGAATTCATCTCCACCTATACGATATATTGAAGAGCTATTACCAAAAATATCATTAAACTGATTCCCAACAAAAACGATTGCTTCGTCTCCTCTTAAATGCCCAAAGGCATCATTAATGAATTTTAATCCATCTATATCCGCAACAATCAATGTGTAACTCTTTAATATATCAATACTTGATGTATATTTCTCAAATGCATTTCGGTTTTGAAGTCCAGTTACTTCGTCATGCCCAACAAGAAAATCATTCCTTCTCTTATAGATGATTTCTGAAGTTACATCTGTCATAAATCCCCCACGGACCATCATACTTCCATCTTCATGTCTTTTATCACACTCAAAGTTGTGCTCAAAATAAAATATCTCCTTAGTTTTAGGATTTTGATGTTTAACAAGTAACTTATAGTAAGCATCTGTTTCATTGTTAATTATCTTATTATCATTAAATGTGTAATTTTCAAAAAGCTTAAGACCTTCTTGATCTTCCTTATAAATTGAGTCATTAAATTCTGCAACTATGAACCTGCTGTTACCAATTTTTGTAAGTCCTAATTTAGAAAACAATAATTCATTTCCGTAAAACTCAGATGAACTACTAACTTCTGCATTATCAACATACCAGATCATTACTCTACCTGATTTAATTGCAAGTCTTTCAGCTCTTTGCAGTTTTTCTCTTTCAGCACTAAATATTTCATTATCGCTTTCCATTATCACACGATCAGTAATGTTAATAATGTATCCTCCCATAATCTTCATTTTTCCATCTGGGAATCTTTCTTCGACAGTTGTATTATGTTCTAAATATACTACTTCCCCTGTTTTAAAATTTTGGTGTTTTACTTCTATTTTTAAGAATTGATCTATTTCATTTCGACCTGCCTTTTCGAAATAAGTAAGAAGTTGTTTCATTGAATTTCTACCTTCTTCATCAGGATAAGATGAATCTGTAAAATCTGAAAGCAGAATTAACCCTTTCTTATTCGACTTAAGTCCTAATACTTTCTTATATCTATCATTGGAAAAAACATAATCACCCTTAGGAAACTCTTCATAATCAATTCTCCATATTAAAAACTGCGCTAAATCCGCCGCAGTTTTATTGGCGATTAATAATAGCTTGTTTTTCTCTTCTAATTTTGCAATTTCAAACTCTTTTAATTTACTTTCAGTAACATCAATAGTCGTTGAAACTATTATATCTGCAATTCCGTTTTCATCTCTTGTCAAAACACTTACTCTATCTTCTACCCAAATAAGTTCTTTATCGTTATTTAGCCAAGGTGAAGGAATATGAGCTGTATCTATTTTACCATTTATTAGGTTATTAATTTGAGTTTTATTATTTTCAAAATAATTCGCATAACTTGGATGATCTAGTAGTATTTCGTCAGCAATTGTTTGCCATTGTCCACTAAATAATTCTCTTGACACATCATGTGATATATCTGCTCCGTAAATATATTTTGATGACTTAGTATGAAAAACTCGATGTTTTCCTTCTACTCTTTCTAACCATCTTGATCCTATTTGAGAACAAACAAGAGCTTCATCTTTTATTATGTCTACTTGGTAGCTAAATTCATCTTCAATACAAACAATAGTTATAATGTCATTTTTTTGGTATCCTTCTAAATAATATTCAGAAGGCCATCTTATATATTTTAATTTAAATTCAAAATCAATATATTTATCTTCTTCTCCATTAAAATTTCTTAAATATGTCAATAGTTCTTCAGAATTTTTAATTTCAGAAATGAAATTAAAATTTACCATTTCATCAGTAATTTTGTACCATACATCTGGTTTAATATTCCCTTTAATCTCAAGCATTAATAATATCTTATGTGTAAAAAAGACTTCTTCAGTCTTTTTATTGAATTTCCAAACACTAGCTAGAGCTTTTTTAAATTCAACTTCTTTCTTTGAATTTGGTTGATTTAGATTCATATTTCCGACCTCCGAAAGTGATAATATTTTTATTTAGTATAGTCTTATTTTGTTTAATTTTACCATCAAATAGCTTGATTACTGTCAGTTTTATTGTAGAGTTAAGAAAAAAGTAAGGATATTTGAGAGTTTATCTCAAATATCCTTAGATTGATGTTTCATAGTACCTATCCTCTTTTACTTAACTCTTGTATAAAGAATGATGCAACATCTTCTGCGTATTTCTTTGGACCAAAGCCAGCGTCAAAACCAAGTTCCTTGGCTAGTTCGTGTGTAATTCTAGGCCCGCCTACAATTACTATAAATTTATCTCTTAAGTTTTCAGCTTCTAGTAATTCAACTAGATTAACTAGATTCTTAATATGAACATCTTTTTGAGTAACTGTTTGGCTTACTAGTAATACATCAGCTTTAACTTCTAATGCTTTTTTAATTAGCTCTTCGTTTTCTACTTGACTTCCCATATTATAAGCATCGATATTATGATACCTTTCAATACCATAGTGTCCAGCAAAACCTTTCATATTCATTATTGCATCTATTCCGACTGTGTGTGCATCTGTTCCTGTGGATGCACCTACAACTACGATATTTCTATTGAAATTATTATCAATATAGTCTTCAATTTCTTTTTTACTCATAACTTCCGATTCTACTTTTTCAACTTTTATAGATGTGTAATCTATTGTATGAATCGTTGATCCATAAACCACGTACATTGTAAAATCATTATCTAGCGTTATGCTTTCTGCTACGATAGGATTTATAAAGCCCATTTTCTTAGAAAGTATAAGGGCAGCTTCAACTCCTTGCTCATCATTTTGAACAGGTAGAGTGAAACTTAATTGTACTTTCCCATCGTTTAATGTATCTCCATAAGGAGTTAATTTCTTAAGATTTAAATCTTTTGAATATTTCGTTTCATTCATGTCATATCCCATTTTACTTATCCTCCTTAATCTCTTTAACCATTTGGTCTAAGATTGGATTAGTATAAGCTTTATGTTTTTCTTTAACTCCTAAGAGTCCTTTACCGCCTGTAAGAGGTCTTTTTATTCCTGCGAATATTCCTCTTTCAATCGCTGTGAAGACACCAATATTGGCGATTTCTTCAAGTAGATTAAGTGAATCATTAAGAACTTCCTTAGCTCTGTTTTTAATAATTCCACCATCTTTAAATTCGATTTCATCACCAAAGTCTTTCATTGTATGATTGATGTATTTCGCATTTTCAATTGCTAAATATCTATCACTCATAAATGGAGTGTGAACTGCTTCTGTTAACATTCCAAGTAGATGTATTTTTTGATTAGTTGTTGTTGTTACAATATTGAATAATGTATTTTGAACATAACCTTTAAAAATATTTCCTGTCATATGTTTTGTTGGAGGCATATATTTAAGTGGTGCATTTGGGAATATCTCTCTTGCCATTAAGGCCTGAGACATTTCAAGTAAAAAGCCATTTTCAACATCAGGACTTATTTCAAAAGCATGACCTAATCCCATTAATTCTTCTTTCATGTGAGCATACGTTGCGAATTGTTCATTAATAAATTGAGATGCAAGTACTGTATGTGCTTCTGCGACAGCATCACTAGTAGTTAAGTAATTGTCTTCTCCTGTATTAATGATTATTCCTGAATAAGCATTAATTACTCTTGAGAAGTACTGATCAACAAATGTTCTTTGCATGTTGATATCTCTAAAAAGGATCCCATATAGAGAATCATTTAACATCATGTCTAATCTTTCAATTGCTCCCATTGCTGCTATTTCAGGCATACAAAGTCCTGAAGCATAATTTACTAACATGATATATCTTTTTAACTCTTCTCCAACTTCGTCTAATGCTTTTCTCATTATATTGAAGTTTTCTTGAGTAGCATATGTTCCACCAAATCCTTCGGTTGTCGGACCATACGGAACATAATCTAACAAGCTTTGTCCTGTTGTTCTAATAACAGCAACAACATCAGCCCCAGCTTTAGCTGCAGCAATTGCTTGTGTAACATCTTCATAAATATTACCAGTAGCAACTATTACATAAAGAAGTGGTCCTTCTTTTTGTCCATATTCATCAAAATAACTTTCTCTTTTTGCTTTGTTTTCTTTAATTTTAAAAAGATACTCATGAATATATGGTGATAAGATTTTCTCTACTTCTTTTTTATCTAATAGAGGGTACTTTGTAATATCTAATTCTTGGTCTGAAACTAATTTAGCAATTTCCATAATCCCTAAATTAGTTGATGAGATAGTACTTGCTAAATAATTACTAATACCGATACCTAAATCGCCATTTTTAAGAATGTGGTCAACTAGAATATTAGGGTAAGGAACACTGAATTCATTGACACCATCAACCCCTAAAAGGCGACAAACAGTTCTCTCAACTGAGACAGTTGTGTTCTTGTCTATAAATTCTTGAGTTTCCTTTGCAATTATTTCAGCATAATGTCTTGCTTTGGAAACAGTTTTTTCATTTAAATTTAGTTTACTCATAATATCACTCCAAATCTTTCAATACATTAATTACTGGTAATTTAGTTTTTTCTTTTAACAAGTTTTTAAACTCTTCATTGTTAAATTCATATCCATGAGGAGAATAAGGATTATACGTTAGTAATAACATATTAATTTTATTTATAACACATAGTTTAGTATTAGTTAATTTTAGTTTCTCTAAATACCCTATATCCACAATAATATGTGTAGCATCTTTCACAATTACTGTTAGCTTATTTAGCTCAAATCTTTTATCAATTATTATTTGGATAAGTTTATTTGAAAGTGCTCCCGCTATGTACAAGTATCTTGTATTTGAATTTAGAAGTTTCTTAACAATTTCTTCATTACTCAATAGTGTATCAAGTTCAATAACTGCTTTATTATTGTCTTTATCAATCACTATCGATTTATCTTCATTATGTAGTGAGTCGATAATACTTTCAGGAGCTTTTGGAAGCGTGAGCTCATCAAGTAATAATGTAGTGTCGTTTACTACTTTCTTCATTGATGGATTATAACTAGCTCCAGTCGATAAAATTGCTGCGTCAGCAATTTTGAAGCTTGCTATTGATTTTCTAAACAAAGCACCATCTATCAATATTTTACTAACATTATATTTTTCAATTAGTGATATAAGTTTCTTCATCTCACTAATAGTAGAAGGTCCAGCTACAAGTGCCAATCCTTCAGTAACGGCTTCAATTATCACTATTTCTCCAAGAGGTGTCCTAATATTTGTAAATTTATGAATATTATAATCAAAATAGCATTCCTTTAAACAATCATATGCAGTAGCTATGATTGTTTTTGGATATACCTTGATTCTCGGTTTTGGTTTGAAAGTAATATTATCGATTTTCTCACCATCAAGACCAATTGAAGTTAAAGCAATAACTTCGTTTTTATATTCATCAATTATCTGATTAAGAACAGTTGTTTTCCCAGCGTTTTTTGCAGTTCCAATTATTGAAATAGTGTGATATGGTTCAATATATTTTCTTAAAATGATTATACGTGATTCTTTCTTTTTCTTGAACTATTAAATTGATCTAGCTTAACGTTACTGCTTATTTCAGGATCAGTTATCCCTTGTGCTGCAGCAACACAATCTTCACATTCACACTTGTTTTCGTAATTTTCTGGTCCATAATATGATGTTATTACACCTTCATAATTACGAAGGATTGTCTTACTTGGTGCTTGAGATATAACATAATTAGGCATAACCGGAATTTTACCTCCGCCACCAGGTGCATCTACTACAAAAGTAGGTACAGCGATACCTGAAATATGACCTCTAAGTCCTTCTATTATTTCAATACCTTTGCTGACAGGTGTTCTAAAATGAGCTATTCCTTGTGAGAGATCACATTGGTAAATATAATATGGTCTAACTCTTAAAATTATTAGTCTTTTAACAAGTTTTTTCATGATATTTACACAATCATTTACACCTTTTAAAAGTACACTTTGATTACCTAAAGGAATCCCTGCATCAGCCATCATATCTAGAGCTACTTTAGCTTCTGGAGTTAACTCTTTAGAATGGTTATAATGTGTGTTTAACCAGATCGGATGATACTTCTTAAACATATTTACAAGGTCTTTTGTAATGCGTTGTGGCATTACTACTGGAGTTCTTGTCCCTAGTCTTATAACACCTACATGGTCAATTGTTCTAAGTTCTTTAATAATGTATTCAAGTCTAGCGTCACTTACTAGTAATGCATCTCCTCCTGAAAGTAAAACATCGTTTACTTCCGGATGATTTCTTATGTATTCTATTGCTAAATCAACATTATCCATTTTTGAACCAGAATCTTGTTGTCCAGCAAATCTTCTTCTTGTACAATGACGGCAATACATGCTACACATATCAGTAATCAAGAATAGAACTCTATCTGGATAACGATGTGTTAGCCCTGGAACAACACTATCTCCATCTTCATAAAGAGGATCTTCTAAATCATGTTTTCCAAAATAAAGTTCATTTTCTGAGGGAATTGCTTGTAATCTCACTGGATCATTTGGATTGTCAGGATTTATCAAAGTCAAATAGTAAGGAGTAATAGCCATTCTAAACTTTCCTAAAACATCTGAAATAATATCTAGTTCAGATTGTTCTAATTTGAAATATCTATTTAGTTCTTCAGCAGTTGTAATTCTATTTTTTACCTGCCAATGCCAATCGTTCCATTGTTCATCAGTTGCATCTGGAAAGTATAATTTTCTTCTTTCTAAATGCTTTTTATATAATTTAACAGCCATAAATATTCCTCCTAAGTGTATTTTTTTTCAAATAGCGCTTTAATTTTAGGAACACTATTTACTAAATTTAAAGTAAGTTCTGCATGTCCTTTAGTATATCCATTACCAATAATCATAGTAACATCACTTCCAACACCTTCTGCTCCAAGAGCAGCTTTTGTGAAAGATGTTGCCATGCTAAAGAAATAAACTGTTCCTGTATCTTTTGTTATTAAAATGCAGCTCATTTCTGTGTTTTGAACATTTACAACGTTGATTGTTACATCAACTTGTCCGTTATTTGCTTCTATAACTTTTTCATATACATCAATAGCGTTAGTAGCATCCGCTAAAACAACTATGTCACAAAGATCTAAATCTTGTAATGCTTGAATTTGTGATTCTTCATTTACTACTCCAATTACTTTTCCTGTTTTTGTAGCTTTCTTCATTGCTTGATAAGCACAAAGTACTCCACTTTTTCCAGCAGCTCCAATAATAGCTACGCTGTCCCCTTCTTTGACAAGTTTATCAACTTGTGCAGGTGCTCCAGCTACATCAAGTGCTGCGAGCACTAGATGTTCATCCATGTCTAATGGTACTTTTGCAAAAATACCAGTTTCAAACAATATTGCACTTCCAACGACATGAACTTGATCATTATCTATGTTTATAGATTTAATTTTATTTATAACAAGAGGAGTAAGAGAAAGCGAAACTAAAGTTGCTATTTTATCTCCAGTTTTTAGTGTTTGATCTGGAAATAACCTACCAACTTCTTTCACTTTTCCTATAAGCATTCCACCACTTCCTGTGACAGGATTTTGCATTTTACCTCTATCTTTTACAATACCTAATATCATATCTTCCATTAATGAAACGTCATTATTACAGGCTTTCTTAATTTGTGTGAATGATGCTGAATCGATATTCAATGTTATAACATCAATTAATAATTCGTTATCTTTAATAGTCATATCATTATTAATTTTCGTTGCTGCTTGTGGTAATACTCCTTTGGGAGTGATTACTCTATTAGTACCGTATTTACACAATTTTTCCATACATCTACTCCTTTAATCCTAAAATTTTTCTTGCTTCACTTGGAGTAGCTATTTCTCGATTATATTTTTTAGCTATCTCAACTACTTTATTAACTAGTTCTTTGTTTCCTTTTGTTTTAACTCCTTTTTCCAAAAAGAGATTATCTTCAAGCCCAACTCTAACATGTCCACCATGTTTAATAGCTAGTTCAGCTAAAGGGAACTCATATCTCCCAATTCCTGCTACACTGTATGTTGCATTTTCTGGAAGACTATCTTTTAAAAACAAAAAGTCTCTTTTTGTTCCTGTCATTCCTCCAGGAACTCCTAATACAAGACCAAAATGAAGATGTTCTTTAATGACACCTTTTTTAAATAATCTCATTACTTGATCTACATGCATTTTCCCAAAACACTCAAGCTCTGGTAAGATGCCTTTTTCATATATTTTTTTTGCAAAATAAGTGATGTCGTCTTCTGTATTTATAAATACTTCACTCCCACCAAAATTTACACTACCACAATCGAGTGTACACATTTCTGGATTCAGTGTTGTTGGTTGTAATCTTTCATCATTACTCATGCCAACAGCACCTCCTGTTGAGGGCTGAATGATTACATCAGGACAAAGTTTTTTTATTTCAGTAATAACTTCTTTATATCTATCTGCACTTTGCGTAGGTGTCCCATCATCTTCTCTTACGTGAAGATGGATAATACTAGCTCCTGCTAAATAAGCAAAATAGGCTTCTATTGCAGTTTCTTTAACTGTATAAGGTACAAAGATATTATCATGTTTCGTTACTTCTGCGCCACTTATGGCGCAAGTTATAATTAACTTTTCCATTAGTTTGTTTGAAGTTCTTTTGGAACTATGCAAGTTCCGCTCGCTTTAGCTACTAAGATCTTTTCTTCAAGTACACGAGCAGTTGAAGGATGGATTTGTGGCAATGCTTCTATTACTTTATAAGCTTCAAATTCCATTTTACGAGAGGTATTACCCGCTTCTGTAATCCAAGCTGTAACTTCAACATAATCTCCAGCATATAGTGGTTCTAGAAAATCAACACTACTATAAGCTCTAAATAATCCTTCGTCTCCGTCTTTTCTTATTAATAATTCAGTAGCACAATCTCCAAATAACTGCATGATGAATGCTCCGTCTACTAATCCTCCACCATAATGTGCTTGATGAGCACTTAGTCTCATTCTTATTAATGCTTTTTTCATTTTTATTCCTCCAATTCCATGACTTTTACTTTTTTTATTATCAAGGTAGCATCTGTTGCTTCTATTACTTGTTCTAATGTATATTCAGGATTATATTCAAGTAAATGTAATCCATCATCTTTTATTTCCATTACACCCATTTCTGTAATAATCATATTTACTTGGTTCTTTGCAGTAAGTGGTAATGTACACTCTTTTAATATTTTTGGTAATCCTCTGTTTGTATGAGTAGTTGCAATAATAACTTTTTTAGCTCCAGTGACTAAGTCCATTGCTCCACCCATTCCAGGAACCATTTTACCTGGGATTATCCAACTAGCCAAACTTCCAGTTTGATCTACTTGAAGGCATCCAAGTACTGTAACATCAACATGTCCTCCTCTAATAATAGAAAATGATAATGCTGAATCAAAATACATTCCACCATCAACTAGCGTTACTACTTGTCCACCTGCATTTGTAATGTCTTTGTCATATTGATCCTCTGTTGGCGCTGGTCCAAGTCCTATCAATCCATTTTCACTTTGAAGATTGATTGATACATCCTTAGGAAGAAAATTACCTACTAAAGTTGGAAGTCCTATTCCAAGATTTACTAAATCTCCATCGTGTAATTCTCTAGCAACTCTTTTAGCTATAAAGTTTTTAGTTTCTTGTTTATCCATTATTATCCTCCTTAATGATGTAATCTACAAAAATATGAGGAGTCATAACATTGTCAGGATCAATTGAATCAACCATTGTTCTTGCTTGTACTATTACAATATCTGTCGCTGTTGCCATAACTGGGTTAAAGTTTCTTGTTGTTTTTGTATAATTAGTATTACCATATTTATCAACAGTTGTACCATATAAAAGAGCAAGATCAGCTCTTAGAGGTAGTTCTAAGATAAAGTTCTTATTGTCGATATTGATTATTTGTTTTCCTTCTTCAACAATAGTACCAAGTCCAGTTGGAGTTAAAAATCCACCAAGCCCAGCTCCACCTGCTCTGATTTGTTCTGCAAGTGTTCCTTGAGGAATTAAATCACATTCCATTGTACCTTCTCCCATTAATTTTCCAGCAACAGGGTTAAGTCCAATGTGTGAAGCAATTAGTTTTTTCACTTGATTATTTACGATTAGTTTACCGACACCTTTATCAATAAATCCAGCGTCATTACAAATTATCGTTAGGTCTTTAATATTTAGTCTAACTATTTCATCAACTAGCAATTCAGGTGTTCCTACTGCCATAAATCCTCCAACCATTATGCTCATTCCATCAAACAAATGATTCTTAAGTTCTGATAGTTTTATTATCTCTTTCATTACCACACAACCTTTCTAATAATAATCATGCTTATCTATTCGTGAGTTGTTTCCTTTACAGGTGGCATCATTAATGCCTCTCCAATTACAACTGTTTCATTGTCTTGATTGTAGGCAACACAATCAAGTAATACTCTATTTTTTTCAATATTTACCTCTTTAACAGTTACTAAAGCGGTAATCTTGTCCCAAAAATAAACTGGTTTTCTAAAGCGAAGAGTTTGAGAAACATAAATTGAACCTGGACCTGGTAATTGTGTTCCTAATATAGTACTAAATAGAGATCCAATCAGCATTCCATGACTTATTTTTTTCTTAAAAATTGTTGTTTTTGCATAATCTTCATCAAAGTGTGCAGGATTATAGTCTCCCGTAATTTCACCAAACATTTCAATATCTTTTTGAGTAATTACTTTTTCATGTGTGGCTTTATCGCCAATTTTTAATTCGCCTATTGATAATCCAAGTTTAACCATTTTTAATACCCACTTTCTTATTTGTAAATAAAAAGAGCCATTTATGTGTTTGCACATAAACAGCTCCTCATTTTTATCAAATGACAATGAATAAAGATTTCCCTTCATTCATCAAGAATTTACTACAGTAGACATAGTAAACCTTTCGGCAAGTCCCTCCTTCCTAAACAGTATTTAGCGTCTACGCCATTAACACCTATTTAGTACCCAGGAAAATGCTCCTCTGTATTTTGAATTTATCCCTAATTTACATGATTATTATAGCTTATTTTGTAAGCGTTTGTCAACGCTTATTTATAGTCATTTGCAAATATCTATATAATATAAAAGTTAGTAGAAAATCTACTAACTTTTAAATACTATGTGCAATTAACAGTTACTATTTTGTCTTCGAAATGATTAGAAGAAATAGTTATAGTTGCCTCTCCTAATTCACCAGTTGTTTTTAAATAGAAGCCTGTGCTTCCACCAAGCAACGCTAAATTAGATGGTCCAATTAATTCAAGTGGTCCTTTTACTTTTACACTAATAACTTCATTTGAATAGTGAAGAGTATTCAAGTGTTTATCTAGATGCTTTACAACTATTCTTGTTGTTTGATAAGTATCTGTTTCAGTTAACTCTGTATCATCAACTTTTGCATGCAAATCATTTTTGTAGCTTGTTCCAACAATTTTAGTTGCTACTAATTTTTTATCTATATAAGCTTCAAATTTGTAGAATGTAGATTCACTTCCCCATTTACCAATATATTTCTCATATAATTTTGCTGCATCATCAAATTTTAATTTATTTCTAAATAAGAAGAATGCTAACATAAATTTATATCTAAATGGGAAATTAGTTCCGTGTTTCATTACTTGTTTGAATATTTTTTTAACACGATCACAATCTTTTGGACTAAAGTCTTCATTTTCATGAATTAGATTCCCAATGAAGTCATCAATGATAATTGGTGGATGTGGTAAATCCGGGTATTTTTCACTTGGATAGAAATAGTCTATAAAATCATCATTAATATAAAACTTAATACTATCCGCATTAGTCATCACATATACTTCTCTAATTTCACTTGCTTCTTGTTCACCAATGTTTAAATTTGAAAGGACTTCAAGATAATGATTTTTGTCCCATTGGCTTCTGTAAGCTGCTGCTGCAAATTTAGGGATTCTAAACATGTCCATAACTCCGTGGTAACAGATTTTATCTCCACTACCAAAGTCTTTATGGGTATTATAATCAAACATACACCATCCAATTGCCCCTGCTATTTCAGGATATTTATAGGAGTCGTTTTGAACTTTCAGATGTCTTTTTGCTTGATAAACGCGATGATATTCATCATCTGTTTTTTTAGTAGGGTACATATGTCCATTATATTCAGTAACTAAATAAGGAACTTTTTTCTTACTAATTGATTTTGCTTTTTCTAGTCCTTTATTGTTTCCTCTATGTACGAAATCATTATACGTATATACAT
This sequence comes from uncultured Candidatus Izemoplasmatales bacterium, assembly GCA_964473425.1. Taxonomy (GTDB): domain Bacteria; phylum Bacillota_I; class Bacilli_A; order Izemoplasmatales; family Izemoplasmataceae; genus JAFGXW01. Next base: position 13,179 of record CAYYOU010000013.1, read on the forward strand.
CTTCAAAGAACTTGCTACCTTTCATATTTCTTACTCCACCAGTTGGGCGGTAAGGATCAAGGTCTTTCGCAATTTTGTTTGTTGCTTTATACAGCGCATCATTATCTGGAGATTCATTAATTCTTACTCCCCAGATGATTACAGACGGATGATTATAATCGCGGTGAATCATTTCACTAACATTTTTTTGAGCAACTTTTTGCCACTCTTTATCACCAATATGTTGCCATCCTGGTATTTCATTAAAAACAAGTAATCCAATTTCATCACAACGGTCTAAGAAGTGAGTACTTGGAGGGTAATGACTGCTTCTAACAATGTTACAACCTAGTTCGTATTTCAGTATATCTGCATCTTTCCTTTGCGCATTACTTGGCATAGCGTAACCAACATATGGATAAGATTGATGTCTGTTTAATCCTCTTAATTTTATATGTTTTTTATTAAGAAAGAATCCTTCTGTGTTAAACAAAACACTTCTTTTCGCAAATCTAGATGAGTAAGATACTTTACCGTCCATCAAAATTTCTAAGTGATATGATACTGGATTTTCCAGAGTCCATCTTTCAAAATCTAGAACACTATGAACATTTATTTTTTCTCTAAGATCGTATTCTCTTTCAAAAGTGTGAACAATCTTGTCTTCTTTATAAATATTGAATTTGAAAACACTACTTTTTTTAGAAGCAAAATCTATCATCATTCTAACTTCTAATGTATCTGCGATAACATCTATAAATGCATTCTCAATATAGTTTAGCTCATGTTCTTCAATATATACTTCTCTGTATATTCCACCATAAGTCAAATAATCTACCACATTTCCATGTGGTGGAAAATCATTTCTTTCAGTAGAATCAACCATAACAAATATTTTATTCTCTCCATTTTTAATAAGTTCAGTTATTTCAGCTTTAAAAGGGGTATATCCTCCCTTATGTGAAACAACTAATTCATTATTAACATATACTTCTGCATATGCCATAAC
>CAYYOU010000014.1:0-12831 GCA_964473425.1 uncultured Candidatus Izemoplasmatales bacterium
TTAAAAATACAGATAGAAGATTTTGGTACTTTCAACAAGAACAGATGTGATTACCCAGACTATGCTTTCTTAGTAGCACAAGCAGTTTCATCGAAAAAATGTGATTTTGGTATTATGATTGATGGTGCTGGTATTGGTTCTGCTATGATGGCTAACAAAGTACCAGGGGTACTTGCTGCATGTGCAAATGAAATTTACACTGCAAGAAATAGTCGTCATCACAATGGAGCAAATGTTTTAACACTTGGAAGTTTCGTTATTGGAGAAGGAGTTGCTAAAGAAATAGTAAAAACTTTTTTAACTACTAAATTTGAGGGTGAAAGAAACATGGAAAGAATAAAAAGTATTTTAGAAATTGAAAAAAGATTACTAAATAATAGGGGGTGACACCATGCAACTAGCAAAAGTTATTGGATCAGTTACTTCAACTGTAAAAGTTAAAGATTTAAAGGGTATATCTTTATTAGTGATTCAACCTGTAAATTCTAAGTTTGAATCACTAGGTACCCCAATAATTGCAGCAGATGTTTATGGTGCAGGACCAGGGGAAGTGGTCTTCTTTTCGAAGAGCAAAGAAGGGGCAATGAATCTTCCGATTCCGACAACTTGTGTTGATGCAGGAATTGCTGGAATAATTGATAGCGTCTACCGCAAAGATTAATATCTTTAGATAAGAGGTGAGTTTTATGCAACTTGCAAAAGTAGTAGGAAATCTAGTATCAACACATAAGAGTCCAAAACTAATAGGAAAAAAACTATTATTTGTACAACCTATTGACGAAAAATTCGTTCCTTTTGGAGACGAAGTTCTTGCAGTAGATGGTGTTGGTGCAGGTGTTGGCGATATAGTAGTTATTATATCTGAGGGTGGATCAGCAAGGCTGATTACTAAAGAAGAAAGTAATTATTCACCTGTTGAAGTAGTAATAGGTGGTATTGTTGATTCAGTTAAAACAAAACATAAGTATACAACTATTGAATAGTAAAGAGATGATGATATGAATCTATTAGACAGAATAATGAAAAAGGCAAAACAAAACAAAAAAACAATTGTTCTCCCTGAAGGAAAAAATCAGAGGATTATTGATGCAGCAAGATTTTTACATAGTAAGAAGATTGCTGATGTTATTGTTTTGATAAATGAAAATGATGTAAATGATGAATTAACAAAAATACAAAAAGAAGGTATCAAAGTTATCATCATAGAACATTCAGAAATGATACACTCATATAGTTCTTTATTAGTTGATTTGAGGAAAGAAAAAGGAATGACAAAAGAAGAAGCTGACAAACTAATGCTTAATACTCTTTACTTTGGAGTTATGATGGTTAAAAGTTCAGATGCAGATGGAATGGTTGCTGGAGCTATTACTGCTACCAGTGATGTTTTAAGACCTGCACTTCAAATTTTGAAAACGGCTCGCAATGTAAAACTTGTGTCGTCATTTTTCCTTATGGATGTTCCCAAAACAGCTGGGATGAATAATGGAGTATTTGCATTTTCTGATTGTGGATTAGTTGTTAATCCAAATGCAGATGAGTTATCAGAGATTGCAATTCAAACTGCAAAATCTTTTGATTACCTTACTAATCAAGAACCTAGAGTCGCAATGCTTTCCTATTCAACATTTGGAAGTGCAAAAAGCGATTTGATAAGTAAAGTTGTGACAGCAACGAAAATTGCACAAGAAAGATATCCAAATCTTAAAATAGATGGTGAATTACAACTAGATGCTGCTATTGTACCATCAGTTGCAAAACTGAAAGCACCGCTAAGCAGTGTCGCAGGTTATGCAAATGTTTTAGTATTTCCAGATATTCAAGCTGGTAATATAGGGTATAAATTAGTTGAGAGACTTGCAAATGCAAATGCATATGGACCGATTACACAAGGTCTAAGCAGACCAGTTAATGACCTGTCAAGAGGTTGTTCTTTTGAGGATATTGTTGCAGTTGTAGCAATTACTGCATTACAAGCCCAACAACATTAGTTACGTTATTTTCACTTATAAATTATAAATTATTAAATATGCATTTATATACTGCAATGAAAATTGACAAGAGGAGATTAATATACTCCTGTTTTTTTCATTGAGAGGCCAAACAGGTCTTTTTGATATTAACATTCCATAAAATATGATATACTAAAATCACTAAATTATGATTTTATGAAAGGATGACTATTGATGGTAAAAGTGATTTTTCTAAATTTATTGCGAAGTAAATATGACATACACCAAATAGATGTATTTCCTGGGACAATCAATGAACTAATTAAACAAATTCAAAATATTCATCCAAACATTCTGTTAAAAGATTTTGAACATTCTGTTATTTTCATTAATAGTAAGAAGATAATTCATAATACAAAATTCGATGAAATTGCACAAGATGGAGATGAAGTTGTATTCACACATTTTATTGGTGGAGGATAAAAAAAGACATCCAACTAAGAGATATCATTTATATTAAAAATTAATGGTTAATGTCGATAGACAATCAATGATTTTTGTGGTAAAATATCTCTAGAACAAATTAAAAGGACGGTGCTACAATGAAGATTCAATTGCGAACTGAAAAAGGCAAAAAGATAAGAAATATAAATACAGTTCCTGGAGTTTTATATGGAAAAGGAATTGACGCTATATCAATAAGTGCTGAGGCTTTAGAGTTTAAAAAAACCTATTTATCAGTAGGTTCATCAAAAACTTTCGAAGTAGATTTAGATGGTAAAAAACATTTAGTTTACATTAAAGCAGTTCAACCATTACCTGGTAATCAAAATCTTGCTTATCATTTTGATTTAGTAAAAGTATCAAAAGATGACACAATGGTTTCTAAAGTTAGAATATCATTTGTTAACAAAGATGTTGTTGAGAAAAAAGGACTAATAGTAAATGCTGTTATGGATGCTATTGAAGTTGAATATGCGGTTGGTAAAGGTGTTTCTCATCTAGACTTGAATGTTGAAGAACTTGAAGAAAATGACACATTACACGTTAGTGATATTAGTGTACCAGAAGGTGTGAAAATTTTAAGTAGTTTAGAAGATGTTGTTGTATCAATCTCTAGACCAAAAGAAGAAGTAATTGAAGATGACTTAGATGGTGAATTAGAAGAGGAAGAAGAAATTACAGAAGTTGAATCAATTAAACAAAGTAACGAGTAAAACAACTAAAGTTGATATTTAATATATCAACTTTTTTTTATGAATTTTACGAAAAAAAACCCTTAAGACAAACGGAAGAACTCTTATTAATTTAGTCCTATAAAAATAATGGTTCGAAAATGAAACTAACTGTTGCAACTAAACTGTTTATTTAGTATAATTTTCTTAGTGATTGAAAAAAAAATTAAACGATTTATAAACTAATTTTTATGAGTTTTTTGAATAAAAGCTCAATAAGGAGGGTGTTCCATGAACCTAATCAATATACTAAACAAATATCCAAAATCTGAAGACAGTTTAATCCAAATTCTTCTAGAGTTTCAAGCATCAAAAAAAACACATTTTGTGTCTGAAGAAGAACTAATTAGAATAGCAAGTTATATTGGTGTTTCTGAGAGTAAAGTTTGTAGTGTAATGTCATTTTTCACATTACTTTCGACTACTCCAAGGGGGAAACATATTATTGAAGTATGTGTTTGTGTTCCATGTTATGTAAATGATTCAACAAATGTTTTAGAAAGAATTGAAAGAGAACTAGGAATAAAAGTCCGCGAGACGACAAGAGACAAGGAATTCACTTTGGAATTTTCTTCTTGTATTGGTTGTTGTAATGAATCACCAGCAATGAGAATAGATGATAAGACATACACAGCCTTAACTCCTGAAAAGATTTCTAAAATCCTTTCAACTGTAAGGGGGAGTAAATAATGCCTGAAATGAAAATATTAACTGCTAGATTTAACATAATTAACCCTATGTCAATTGAAGAATATATTAATAATGATGGATATAAGATGCTTGAAAAAGCATACACTATGAAACCAGCAGAAATAGTTGAAGAAATTAGAATCTCTCAATTAGGTGGTAGAGGTGGAGCAGCATTTCCAATGCACCTAAAAGTAAGAGGTTTTATAGAAGGAAAAGGAGAAAAATATATCATTTGTAATGCAGATGAAGGTGAGCCTGGGAACTTCAAAGATAGAATATTAATGGAGAAAGATCCTCATCAAGTAATAGAGGGTATGGCCATAACTGCTTACGCAACTAATGCAACAAAAGGTTATATATACATTAGAGGAGAATACTCTAACTCAATGGATATAATGAAATGGACAATTGAAGAAGCTAGAAGAAAAGGCTTCATTGGCAAAAACTCTAAGAAAACTGATTTTGATATCGAAATTAGAAGTGGAGCTGGAGCATATATCTGTGGTGAAGAGTTTGCACTTATTGAGTCTATTGAAGGGAAACCAGGTAGAACTAGAGTGAAACCACCATTTCCAACAGAAAAAGGGTTGTTTGGTAAACCTACACTTATTAATAATGTTGCAACATTATCCTATGTTTCACATGTATTAAAATTTGGAGGAGACGAATTTTCAAAAATTGGGAATTCATTTTCTGCGGGTACTAAATTAATTAGTTTATCTGGAAATGTTAAGAACAAAGGATTATTTGAAGTGCCTTATGGTACAACAATTAAAGAAGTAATCTATGATTTGGGAAAAGGCCCTATTGATGGGCATAAAGTAAAAATGGTTCAATTAAGCGGCTCTAGTGGACCTATTATTCCTGTTGAGCTATTGGATATGGAAATAGATGATGAATCATTTGATGGATTTAGTAAAATCGGTGCTGGGGCAATTATTGTAATTGATGATAGGTTCGACTTGTTCAATATCCTACTTAGAACAATTGAGTTTTTCAAACATGAATCATGTGGAAAATGTACACCTTGTAGAGATGGACATGTTCAATTAGTTGATCTTTTACACAAGTTCTCAATCTATGAAGCTACAAAAAAGGATTTACAGTCACTAGAGTCACTTGCTAATGTCATGAGTGATACTTCTCTTTGTGGATTAGGGCAAACATCTCCTACATCGATTCTTTCAACACTAAAATATTTTAAGGACGAATATATTGTTCGTTTAAGTGATTACAATATTTCGGAGGTAAAATAATTATGATTAATTTAAAAATAAATAATATGGATGTTACTGTAGAGGAAAATACAACAATACTTAATGCAGCAGCAACTAATAAAATTAAAATACCTACACTTTGTCATTATCCAGATTTAGACATCAATGCTGAATGTCGTATTTGTGTAGTTGAAATTGAAGGACAGAAAAAGCTGACAACTTCATGTAATACATCAGTTAGAGAAGGAATGAATGTAAAAACAAACTCTCCAAGAGTATTAAATGCAAGAAAGACAATAACTGAATTATTGCTTTCAAATCATGATGCTAATTGTCCAGCATGTCCAAGAAGTTTAACATGCGAATTACAAGACTTGGCCAACAAACTTGGAATAGATGAAACTAGATTTCCTTCTGTTTTAGATAAACAACCTATTGATGATCATAATCCTTCAATTGTTAGAAACTTAAATAGATGTATCAAGTGTGGTCGTTGTGTTGAAGTGTGTAAAACAGTCCAATCAATGAATGTACTTGAATCAATGAATAGAGGACATGGTGTTGAAATAATGCCTGCATTTGGTAAATACTTATCTGATGAAAACTGTACATTTTGCGGGCAATGTGCCTCAGTATGCCCTGTTGGTGCAATCACTGAAAAAGATAATACGGATATAGTATGGGAAAAACTCTATGATAAAACGAAATATGTTATGGTTCAATTTGCACCTGCAGTTAGAGTTGCAATTGGAGAAGAACTTAACTATAAGACAGGACATGTTGAAAATGGGAAAATAGTAAATGCTCTTAAAAGACTAGGTTTCGACCATATTTATGACACTAACTTTACTGCTGATTTAACTATAATGGAAGAAGGAACTGAGTTAATAAAAAGAATAACAACAGGTGGAGTTTTACCAATGATTACATCTTGTTGCCCTGCTTGGGTAACATTTGCAGAACAACAACATCCTGAGATATTACCACATGTATCATCATGTAAATCCCCACAACAGATGTTTGGGTCTTTAGCAAAATCATATTTTGCTGAAAAAGATGGGATTCCTGCAAAAGATATTTATGTAGTATCTGTTATGCCTTGTACTGCTAAAAAATATGAAGCACAAAGAGATGATATGAAATTAGACGGAATAAATCCGGATGTCGATATAGTATTAACAACTAGAGAATTAGGTAAAATGTTTAGACAAATGGGAATAGACTTCAATGAGTTAGAAGAAATTCCATTTGACAGTCCATTTGGAATAACTTCCGGTGCAGCAGCACTATTTGGTACTACCGGTGGAGTTATGGAAGCAGCACTAAGAACCGTTTATGAAGTAGTTAATAAGAAACCATTAGAAGATATTAATTTTGATGCTGTAAGAGGACTTGAAGGAATTAAAGAAACAGAAGTAGAACTTGCAGGTACAAAATATAAATTTGCAGTTTCACATACTCTAGCCAATGCAAGAAAAATTATTCAAGAAATTAAAGATGGGACTTCTCCATATGCCTTTATTGAGATAATGGCATGCCCTGGTGGGTGCATTGGTGGTGGTGGACAACCATATGGCACAACAAATAAAGTGCGTCTTGAAAGAATGAATGATATTTATCAAGAAGATATTGATATGACTTATAGAAAATCTCATGATAACCCACAAATTGTTGCTTTATATGAAGATTTTCTTGGTGCACCTTTAAGTGAAAAATCACATCATTTATTACATACAAGTTATCAAGATAGAAGCGCAAAAAAATAACACTCTCTTTGAGGGTGTTATTTTCTAGAAATATGTGATTTGTAAAGATCATTAATATTATCGGCTAATTCTTCCAAGGAATGTTTGCTTGTGTTGACGATATAATCTAAATGTTTAAACCTAGATTTTTTAAAATGCTTCTTGTCTTCTTTAAATCTAGATTCGACATCTGTTAACTTATCTCCTCTATTTAGCATCCTAATTCTTCTTATTAATTCATCAGTCTCGAGATAAATGAATACGGCATTTGGGATGTTCTTCTTATAAATACTGTTTGCGCCTTTAGGTTCAACAATAATCACTTTAAATTTATCTGCACCTTTCACAGGAGAACCATATTGAGTATTATTATATATTGCAGTCTCTAAAAATTCATTATTGTTTTCTTTTTTACGAAATTCTTCTTTGCTTATAAAGTGATAGTCTACTCCATCAACTTCATTTGCTCTAATCACACGTGTTGTATATGTTACTAATTTACTATATTTATAGACGTTGATAAGGATTTTCGCTATCTCTGTCTTACCACTTGCACTTGCTCCTATTAACACTAGCATATTATCACTCCTGAATATAGAGATTATAACAAATTATTAACGTAAAGTGAATTTATTACTCGAAATAAATTCATATTGATGGTTTTAAAACGTTAGAAAATGTATAATCATAATTGTTGAAAAGAATAATATGTATTTGGACATATACAGTAAATGAATAAATAAAAAATAATTTATTTGGAACAGTAAAATAATTAAAATAATTTATTGCAATAAAAATAATAATTTGGTATAATAACTATATATGAGGTGATTTTAATGTTAGAATTAAGAAAAATTAATAAAGATTATAAAGTTGGATCCGGAACATTTAGAGCTCTTAGTGAGGTATCGTTGAAATTTAGAAAAGGTGAATTCGTAGCTATTTTGGGACACAGTGGTTGTGGTAAAACTACCACACTAAATATTATTGGTGGACTTGATAGATACACTGAAGGAGATTTAATAATAAATGGAACTTCAACTAAATCATTTTCTGAAAAAGACTGGGATGCTTATAGAAATAATAGTGTCGGATTTGTCTTTCAAAGCTATAACTTAATTAACCATTTAAGTGTACTCGATAATGTTGAACTTGGAATGACGTTATCAGGAGTAAATAAAGCTGAAAGAAGAATTAGAGCTGAAGAAGTATTAGAGACAGTTGGTCTTAAATTTCACATGCACAAAAAACCTGCGCTTCTTTCAGGTGGAGAGAAACAAAGAGTTGCTATTGCAAGAGCGCTTGTAAATAATCCAGACATTATGCTTCTAGATGAACCAACAGGTGCATTAGATAGTAAAACTGCAAGAGAAATTTTGAGTCTTGTAAAAGAGGTTTCAAAAGACAAATTAGTAATTATGGTTACTCATGAAGCTAAATATGCTGAAGAGTATGCCTCTAGAACAATTAAACTATTAGATGGTAAGGTTATAGAAGATAATGATGAATTTACTGGAGTTGAAGAAGACGAAGGTGGATACCAACCAAACAAAACTTCAATGAGTTTCTTCACAGCACTGAAATTATCGTTTAATAATTTAAAAACAAAGAAATTTAGAACTACAATTACTGCACTAGCATCCAGTATTGGGATTATTGGTGTAGGGCTTGTATTATCAATTAGTAATGGGTTCTCGGGCATTTTAGACGACCTTGAAAGTGATCAATTAGTTGGATTGCCAATTATGATTACAGAAGGTGAAGCCATGTTTGGTCCACCAGTTCAAATTGATACAAACGATCCAACTTCATCAGTAGAAGGACAAATTACTGTATATGATCCTGATGATTATTCTCATGTGAATATTATTACTGAGGATTTTGTAACTTATCTTGATACACTAGATGAAGAAGCATATACAACTATTCAGTATAATTATGGGTATCAACCACAACTTCTAATGGAGAACGACGGAGTTAGTACAACTGTAAATAACTGGGACATGAATTTTTCTAGTTATATTACTCCTGAAGATGAACTAGAAGACTATTACGAGATTGTAAGCGGAGATTTTCCAAAGTCACCATTTGAGGTTACACTACTTGTAAAAGATGGACAAGTTGTTGATAAAGATGTAATCGAGACTTTAGGGTTTGACCCTGATTCAACAATTTTATATACAGATATTATTGGAACGCATATCTATGTAGCAAAAAACAACGACTATTTTGTTGAAAGTAATGGCCTTTATATTCCTCAATTTGCTCATCTTGATGCTGTTCTTGATAACGGAGTTGAACTCACAATAACAGGTATTGTTAAAATGATTGATGATACAATAAGTATTGGTGGAGATAATGGAATTTATTATCTTTATAGCCTAGAACAAGAATTGCTAAATATAAATATGGCATCTGATATCTGTCTTGATCAAACTGCATCGAACGTATCTGTGATGACAGGTGAAACACTTACAGTAAAAGAAAAGTTTGATAGCTTATCATTCTTAGGATGTAATGATACAGTTCCTAGAATGGTAAATATATATACAGATAGTATTGATCACAAAGAGACAATAAAAGCTTTTATTGCAGACTATAATGTAGGACTATCTGAAGAAGATCAAATTCAGGAATTAGATCTTGCAGCAACTATTGGCTCTACTATGGGAACAATCATTAGCATGATTTCAATAGTACTTTCATCTTTTGCATCTATTTCTTTAGTAGTATCTTCAGTAATGATTGGTATTATTATTTATATTAGCGTATTAGAAAGAACGAAAGAAATCGGAATTATTAGATCACTAGGTGGACGTAAAAAAGATGTTAGTAGAGTATTTAACGCAGAAAGTGTCATTATTGGAACTTTTGCAGGATTACTTGGGGTAACAATAACTTACTTACTAACTTTCCCAATAAACCTTATAGTTACCAATTTTGAAGAAACTCTAGCAGGTGTTGCTCAAGTAAATGTGCTTCACTTAGTTGCACTCGTTCTTATCTCAACTGTCTTAACATTCCTTGGCGGATATATACCTTCAAGAATGGCTTCTAAGAAGAACCCAGTTGAAGCATTAAGAGTAGAATAATTGAATAAAAAAAGGCAATTCACAATATAGTGGATCCTATGTAAATAACAAGATAAAGATTATATTGAACATCAACATGTAATATAAGAAAAGTGGAGCAAATTTGCTCCACTTTATTTTTGATATATAATCCTATATTCATGTTCTAATACATCGACATATAGTATTTTATTAATTAATGCTTCTTTTTTTATCGTAAATTTTAGAAACTCACTTATCATAATGTTGCCTATAATCCCTGGAATAAATGTTGGACTTTTAAGGGTCTTTTCAATTCCATTTGTATTATGCTGATATATCTCTTTCAATATATTACTACCAGGTAGTATTATTCCAACTTGTCCATACCATCCTGCAATTGCTCCATGAATAAAAGGTTTGTTAAATTTCAAGCAAAACTCTTCTATAAATATTTTTGTAGAAATATTATCTACTGCATCAAATACAATGTCGACACCATCAATGATTTTAGAATCTATTGTTTCGTCAAACTTACCAGATATTGCATTCACAATTATATTTGGATTTATCTTAAGTAAAGCGCTTTTAACAACATCCACTTTCATTTTCCCTAAAGTACTGACATTAGAAAATATTTGTCTATTTAAATTAGATTTCTCAAAAACATCAAAATCAATTATTGTGATATTTCTTACTCCAAGCCTTACTAAACTACTAGCAATGAAACCACCCAAACCCCCAACTCCAATTAACAATACATTTGTGTTTCTTATTAACTTAAATTCAGATTCATTTATAATTCCCATATTTTTTGTATATTCTTCCATAATAGCCTCCAATAACTTTACAATTACCTTTGTTAGTTAATTAATTATACATAATAACCTAAACATTTTCAATAAACTCTATTAGAATATAGTCCATGAATACAATTTATAATCTGTTATATCTGTGTAAAAAAATCTCTCAATATGTTATTATATTCATAGTTAAAAAATATTCCGAGTTTTTAAATCTAAGGGCATCTATGATTTATTAACCGATGGGTTTAATGAGAAATTATTTGGCCTCCCGTGTTTGGAAAGGATGTAAGATTTTTTACTCCTTTTTGGCGTGAAGAATCTTTTTTATTGAACTTTTTTTAGGAAGAGAGTGATACTGTGAAAAGGATTTTAATACTATTAAGTATTATATTTGTTATGACTTTAAGTGCCTGTTCAAGAGATGAACTCCTTGTAGTAACGACTACTTCACTAGAAAATAGCGGGTTTCTTGACTACGTAATTCCTTATTTTGAAGAAGAGTATGATGTCTTTGTTAAGGTTGTAGCAGTTGGAACTGGAGCAGCACTAGAACTAGGGGAAATGGGTGAAGCTGATATTTTATTAGTTCATGCATATGACCTGGAAGTAGATTTTGTTGAGAACGGCTATGGTGAGAAAAGAAATAATATCATGTATAATGACTTTATTATTGTTGGACCATCTGAATTAAATACCTCAACTCTTGAAGAAACAATGAACCTAATAAAGACAGATTATGATTTCTATTCAAGAGGAGATAACTCGGGAACTCATACAAGAGAACTATCAATTTGGACTCAGTATGGATTAGATGTTTCAGAATTTGGAGAATGGTACAAAGAAACAGGACAAGGGATGGGCACAACACTTACTATGACATCTCTAAGTGGATATTACACACTCTCTGATAGAGCTACTTATTTATCAATGAAAGAAAATCTTGATCTTACAATTGCATATGAAAATAGAGAAGAGCTAAAAAATCAGTATGGAGTAATAAAAGTTAATCCTCATCTGCATAATAGAAGCGATGTGATTGCTGAACAATTTTACAACTGGATAATAAGAAGTGATGTTCAAGAATTAATTAGTACATATATCTTATATGAGGAACAATTATTTTTCCCGAATAGTTAGGTGATTATATGATTATTGAAAGTATCGTTCAGGCGTTTGAATTACTAATTTCATTTGACCAAGAAATATATAACATCATATTTCTTTCTTTAACTATATCGCTATTAGCTACTCTTACAGCTGCGTTTTTTGGAACTATCCTGGGAATACTTATCAGTATTTCAGATTTTAGACTTAAAAGATTTACTAAGAAAATCGTATTTACTTTTATGGGAATCCCACCTGTAGTTTTAGGACTAGGTGTGTTGTTATTAATAACTGGACCATTTGATTCTCTTAACTTACTGTTTACTAAAACAGCAATGTATTTAGCTCAAACATTATTAGTGTTACCAATAATTGTAGGTAACATTATAATTACAAGTGAAAAAACTCAAAAAAAAGTACTGGAAACAGCTACTACTTTAGGAGCATCCAAATTTGACAAACTAATACTGCTTATCAAAGAAACTAAAACATTTATTTACATGAGTGTAATTTTAGGTTTCTCAAGAGCACTAAGTGAAGTTGGAGCAGTAATGCTTGTAGGAGGAAATATTAAAAACGATACAAGAGTAATGACAACTTTTATCGCTCTAAACAACAGCATGGGAGAATATTCTATGTCAATAGCTATGGGGATAATATTGCTAGTAATTGCCTTTTTCATTCACACATTACTTGCTAGATTCCGAGGTGAGATATATGATTGAGATAAAAAATGTTAAAGTAAAATTCAAAACTTTTGAATTAGCTTTTAATGATCATACTTTCAAGAAAAATAAAATTACTTTCATTAGTGGGAGAAATGGAAGTGGAAAAACAACCTTGCTAAAATCAATTGCCTCTTTGATTGAATATGAAGGTACCATAAAGTCTAGTGGCATAATTACTTATAATTCTCAAGAACCAGTTTTATTTAATAGAAGTGTATATGATAATATCACTTACCCATTAAAAATCAGAAACTTAAATATTGAAGAATACAAAGATTCAATCACAGACTACGCAAAAGTATTA
>CAYYOU010000015.1:0-12804 GCA_964473425.1 uncultured Candidatus Izemoplasmatales bacterium
CTCTTATCGTGTTAAGTGTGATAATGATATTTACTAATTACTATATGTATTCATTTATGTATGCAGTGAAGCTTTCATTAATGATTATTGTTGCTATTGTAGCAACAGTTGAAACTGAAATATTGTTTTATTCTCATGACAAAGATATAACAAGAAAAGTTTCGAAAGGATTAATTAAAAAATCTTATCCTAAAATAACAGCTTTAATTTATGTTCTGTTAATTCCAATTGGAACACCACTTTGGTTAGTTGGGTTAGGAGCAGTGCTTGCTACCTTATTAGGTAAGTTATTATTTGGTGGGTATGCTCATATGATTTTCCATACTTCACTTGTTGGTGTCATCTTCGTAACTATGGGGTGGCCACAATTAGTTGATGGGGTTGCTTTTATGACGTCATTTGATAACTATGTTTTAGACTTGTTATTTAATAATGATTTCTTTAATAATACGCTAAGTATAGGCGGTCTTTATGAAGCTAGTGGAGTGACAAGTGTTATTGATATATTATCTCATACTCCAATGTATTCATTGCTAGATGTATCACTTGGAATTGTTCCTGGAATAGTTGGAAGTGCAGTTGTACTTCTAGTTATGCTTGGATTCTTAATATACAAAAAAGCAGTTAACTGGATTACTCCAGTTACGATTATCGGTTCATTCTTAATAACAGCGTTTATTATTGGACAAATAAATAATGAAGCATTTGATTATGCATTTTTCCAATTATTTAGCGGTTCGCTGTTGTTTGTTGTTGTGTTTGTAAGCACAGACCCTATAACAACCCCAGTTGATGCTCGCGGTAAAGTAATATTTGGAGTCGTTGTTGGTGCTTTAACTATAATTATTAGAAATGCTGGGAAATACCCAGAAGGAATATTCTTTGCGATATTATTCATGATGATGTTAACACCAATGATAAATCAATCATTTAAAAAGACAATTAAGCCAAGAAAAGTAGTGCCTAAAAAGGATGGTGCTCAAGATGAATAAAACGTTATACTTTGCTGTTTTCTTAACAGTTACAGCAGCCTTAGTTACAGCAATTGCCTATTTGGGATATGAACTTACTGCACCTAAAATAGCAGAAAATCGAGATATAAAAATAACTAACAGTATCGCGTTACTATATAGTCCTGATGATGGATACACAAAAAATGATGATCAACCAATCAATTTCTATCAAGAACTTGATAGAAAATACAGCAGTGTGATTACTGGTGTTTATGAAGTATTGGATAGTGATTTAGAAGTACACGCTATTATATATAATGTCAAAGCACAAGGGCGAAACGGATTAGTTAACGCTCTAATTGCAATAGACCCTTTCAATGATACAGTAGTTGCAGTAACTTATTATGAACATGGAGAAACACCGAATATTGGTGAAAAATATACAAGAGAAGATGAAATAGATAAATTACTTGGACAAACTATCCCAGGTGTTACTGTAGATGTAATTGCAGGAGCATCAACTACATGGATAGCTATTGATGAAATGTTTCGAATGATCAGTACTCATTATGTAGATGAGGAGGTACACATTGATGGCTAATAAAAAAAGAAGGATTACACCAAAAGACAATATCTTAAAAGGATTATTTAAAGAAAATCCAACATTTGTATTAGTACTCGGAATGTGTCCTACCTTAGGAGTTACTACATCCCTTGAAAATGGATTAGGAATGGGCCTAAGTGTCTTATTTGTTTTAATCTTAACAAATGGGTTAATAGCATTAATAAAAGATATTGTACCACCAGAAATTAGAATTCCGGTATATATCGTTGTTATCGCATTAGTAGTAACTTTAATTGAATGGTTATTAAATGCATATATTCCTAATTTATATGATGCATTAGGTATTTACTTACCATTAATTGTTGTTAACTGTATTATACTAGGTAGAGCAGAAGCATATGCTAGTGACAATACAATTAAAGATTCAATCTTTGATGGTATTGGAATGGGTCTTGGGTTTACCTTAGGACTTAGTACACTAGCATTCACAAGAGAATTACTTGGAACTGGTTCTGTTGAGTTACTTGGATTTACTTTGTTTGAAGCAAGTGTAGCAGCTACATTCTTAGTATCTCCACCAGGTGCATTTCTAACACTTGGATTGTTAATAGGGATTATTAATACTGTTCGTATTGATAAACAAAAGAAAGCGAAAGCGATAATGGATGAAAAAATCAAAGTTGCATTAGCTAAAAAAGCAGCTAAGAAAGCAGCTTTAGAAGAAGAACAAAACAAAGATATTTTTAAAATAAACACTAAGGAGGTCCTAACTAATGAATGAGTTATTAACGTTAGCATTTACATCGTTTTTAGTGCAAAATATAATTCTAAATCAGTTTTTAGGAATATGTTCCTTCTTAGGAGTTTCAAATAAACGTTCAAAGGCACTCGGTATGGGTCTTGCAGTTTTCTTTGTTATTACAATTGCCGGTATGGTAACTTGGGCAGTTTACTATTATATTCTTTCACCAAGTGAGTTTAATAACTTTACTGACTTGACATTCATGCGAACAATTGTCTTTATATTAGTAATTGCAGCTATGGTTCAAATCTTAGAAATGGCTATTAAGAAGTTTTCACCTGAGCTATATAGCGCACTTGGAGTATATTTACCACTAATTACTACAAACTGTGCTGTACTTGGTGTTGCGTTACTTAACATTCAAAATGGATTTACATTTACTGAAACAATCGTTTTTAGTGCTTTCACAAGTTTAGGATATACTGCAGTAATATTTACTTTTAGTTATATCCGTGAAGCTATGAATAAAGCACCAATCCCTGAAGGATTCAAAGGAATACCTTCAGGACTTATTGCCGCATCAATTATGGCATTTATCTTCAAAGGGTTTATGGGGTTGATATAATGTTAATAGCTATTATAGAAATCGCTGCAATTGGACTTGTTTTAGGACTTGCGATTGGTATCGCAAGTAAATATTTGACAGTTAAAGAGCACCCCTTAGTACAAGCAGTTTATGATGAACTTCCACATTTTAACTGTGGTGCATGTGGAACTCCTGGTTGCATGGCAAATGCAAATGAGATCGTTAATAATAATCAACCATTAACTAGCTGTAAACCAGGGAACCAAGAAATGAGAAATACCATTCAAAAAATATTAGATGATTACAAAGATGGTAAATTAACATTTGAAGACGATAAAAAATAAAATAATAATAAAACATTAATATTGCTTAAAGCATTTGATATTAATGTTTTTTTATCGCGAATAGATTAGTTTGTATTAGATGATTAGATTATGCTATAATTTTAGTGTGAAAGTCTTATGTTGGAGAGTAGCTATGTATATAGAATCAGAGTCAAGAGAAGTTATAACAAAATACAACAAAATGATTAAAGAGAGAAGTAAAAAAATTCAAAAAATATGGGTATCAATCCTACTTGTAGTTGTAGGGATACTTGTTATTTTGGCATTGATTCCAGGATTGCTTAATAATGAGACAGGAGTTATTTTGTATGGGGTTTACGGTGGCATGACTATGCTTTTTCTTGTTATTGCAGTAACTGTTAGCTTTGTAAGTGTTAGTGATAAACCTGCTTTCAATTATTTATATAAAGAAATATATGACAAAATAAATCTAGAAAAAGGGACATTCTATGAGTATACTCCTTTTGAAAAAGGAGATTTTGATTTTAACAAGCGAAGTGGTCTTTTTTCAAAGCATGCTAGAGCTAGTGTATATAGACATGTTAAAGGAGTATCGCCAAATGACAACATATTTGAGATATTTGATACTATTTTAATAACTGGTGGGGGAAAGAACAAAACAGTTCATTTTAATGGTATTTATTGCACGCTTAAATATAGTAGCTCAAGTCTATTACAAATCCGATCTCATTCAAAACCTAGGTTATCAGGAGTGAAGTTTGAAAGAGTAGAGGAGGAAGAAAAATTCAAAGTATTCATTGAAGAAGGAAATCGCTTTTCTTACAACGAGGAAAAATATTTGGATACAATGAGTAGATTGAAAACGGATTTAAAAGCAAAAAAAATATATTTAAGTATCACAAATGATGAAATTCATTTCGCGTATGTCCCTAAGACGCATATTAGAAAACAAACAAACTTATCAACAAATAGATTAAATGATATATATAGTGATTTTTTATATGAAATACAATATTTAGATGAACTAATGGAAACATCTGAATTTTAGATAAGAAAAACAATTAATAGGATTGATTGTTTAATACGTAACATGATGAGGAGAAACTATGGAAAAATTTGAGTTAATTGCCACTACAACTTTTGGCATTGAAGCAGTTGTAAAAAGAGAACTAATCGCCCTTGGGTTTGAGGTTGTAAAAACTGAAAATGGTAAGGTTACTTTTCTAAGTGATAAAGCAGGTATTGCTAGAGCTAATTTATGGTTAAGAAGTGCGGACAGAGTACTCCTTAAAATGGGAGAATTTAAAGCAGTTACTTTTGATGAATTGTTTGATCAAACGACAAATTTACCTTGGCATGAGATTATAACTCTTGATGGTATATTTACAGTTAATGGGAAGTCACTTAAATCACAATTATCAAGTGTTCCTGCCTGTCAAAAAATGGTAAAGAAAGCTGTTGCTAAAAATTTAGAGAGACATTATAACGTTTCTTGGTTTAAGGAAACAGGTGCAGAATTTACAATTCAAGTAGCATTCTTAAAAGATATCGCCACACTAACAATAGATACATCAGGACCAGCACTCCATAAAAGAGGATATAGAATCAATACTGTTGAAGCACCATTAAAAGAGACTTTAGCAGCAACTTTAGTAATGCTAAGTTTTTGGCGAAAAGACAGAGTTTTATACGATGTATTTTGCGGTTCAGGTACTATTCCTATAGAAGCCGCATTAATAGGAAGAAACATTGCACCTGGTCTTAGTAGAGATTTTGCATCTAAACATTGGCCGATTATTGGAGATGCAATCTGGAAAGAAGAAACTAAAAAAGCTTATCTTGCAATTAATCACGATGCGGATATAAAAATATTTGCTTCTGACATTTCTAGAAAAAATCTTGAGGCAGCTATTGGAAATGCAGAAGAAGCAGGAGTAGATGATTGCATTACTTTTTCTAGCAATGACTTTATAGATGTTGATTATTCGCACGACTATGGAATAGTCATATCTAACCCACCATACGGAGAAAGATTATCAGATCAAAAAGAAGTAGAAAAGTTGTATAAAAATATGGGTAATATATTTAATAAACTTGACACTTGGTCTAAATATATCATTACTTCATTTGAAGGATTCGAAGCAGTATATAATAAAAAAGCTGACAGACAAAGAAAACTTTACAATGGTCGGATAGAAACTAGATATTATCAATATTACGGTCCTAGACCACCTTTAGAAACTAAAGAGTAAACTAATATTTAGTATTTGTGTAAAAAAATCCCAATGGATTAATACTCATAATTCTTTTTTTGAATTAGGGAGACTTATTATAATATTCATATATTAAGCACCTCATAATAATAAATTTTGTGTAGGTGCTTTTAATATGACAAAAAGAAATTTGTTGACTATGGGTGCTTTTTTTTATTTGTGATATAATATTTTTTGAGAAGGTGTAACAATGTCAAAAGATGATAACAGAAGATATTTAATTTTAAAGGATCCAAACATATATAAAGGATTAATCTTACTTGCATTACCACTTATGATTAATAACTTTATTAAAACAATTCATGATTTAGTTGATATGTATTTTGTGTCTAAAATTCCTAATTTTAGTGCAGAAGCAGTTAGCTCTATTTCGATTACTTTTCCTGTTATTTTCACCTTTATTTCTCTTGGAATGGGTTTAGCAATTGCAGGTACTGCATTGATATCCCAATTTGTAGGTTCTAATCAAATTGAAGATGCCAGAAGATACGCTACAAACCTTCTATTTATAGCAGCAATTACTGGTATTATCTTGAATGTAATTTCATATTTCGGTGCACCTTATATCATGAATATGATGGGAGCTGAAGGATACTTACTTGAAAATAGTATTTCATATTTACAGATTAGATCATTTGAATTAACTTTTGTCTTCATATTCTTTGCATTTACTGCAATTAGGCAATCTGGTGGAGACACCGTTACTCCAGTTGTTTTTGGAGTGATCACGATGATAATAAATATCATTTTATCTCCAATCTTAATTTCACACTTAGACCTTGGAGTACAAGGGGCAGCATATGCTACAGTGATCGCAAATATTATAGTTGTACCATTTATAATGTACCAACTATTTTTCTCAAAAGACGGTATTACTATTTCATTTAGTAAATTTAAAATTCAAAAATTTATTTCAAAAAAAATAATCAATATTGCATTGCCTGCTGCAAGTGGACAAGCAATAACTGCAATTGGGTTTATTATTATGAATACAATAATTATCTCATATGGAGATCAAACAATAGCTGCCTTTAGTGTAGGGAACAGAATTATTAGTCTTATTCTTCATCCTGTTATGGCAATAGGTGCAGTACTTGCTGCTTACATTGGACAAAACATTGGGAATGCAAATCCAGAAAGGGCAAAAGAAGCATTTTCTAAAGCTATGAGATTTTCAGTTGGAATTATGATTGTTCTAAGTCTGATAATTCTTGGAGTTAGAGAACCTTTAGTTAGTGTCTTTTTAGAAGGAGACCAAGGAGCTTTAGACTTAGCTGTTAGATATATGTTTTATTTACTTATTGGGCTTCCTTTAATGGCGATTTTCCAAACATTTATAGGTGCATTTAATGGAACGGGGAAAACCAAATATACATTTATCTTCGGAGTAACAAGACTTTGGATTCTTAGGATACCACTCATATTCATCTTTAAGTATTTCACAGATATGGGAAATAGTGGTATTTGGACAGCGATGTTACTAAGTAACTTTATAATTATATTTGTTGGATATTTTCTTTATAGAAGACTTGATTTTAAACCTAGACTTAGAATATGAATCATACAAATAAAAAATGTTAGTGATCAATCGATCACTAACATTTTTTTAAGCACATGAAACATAGAGACTATTATTGATTAAACATTATAATTAATGTTCCCGCTCCAAGCACAAGAGCTGTCCAAACTAACAAGAAGATGTTTAGACCTTTTTTACCCATCATTTTTTCCATAGCCTTGAATTTTGCTGAGTTATAAGCAAGCGGTAATCTTGTGGCTATAACGATAGCACAAATTAAACCATAAATCACTAATACTACTCCAAATGTATGCATAATTCACCTCCTAAATGTTGCTTCTTTTTGTGTAGATTTTCATAAACAAATACAAAAATCCCATATTATATATTATTCCTACAAGAAAGTATGCGATGAATGTTAAATTATAATCCATAGTAGGAAGTAATTCAATTTGAATCATTCTAGCAGTCCAAAAACCTGGGGCAATCGCTAGAAATACTTCTTGCCATTCCATTACAAAGAATGCCGCTACAGGTAATGCTAGAATCATTCCGGATAACTTCATTATTACAAATCCTTCTACTTTGTTATCTGCAAATGAATTTACTATTAAGGCAACTCCTGGAGCTTGAATTGCCCCAGCTAAAGATATAGCAATAATTACCCAAATACTAGCTCCTGGTAAGAATCCAGTTGCAATTATTAACAAGAAAGTTGCAATAACACCAAATATATATCCTGCCAACAACTTTACAATTACATAATACTTTACTGGAATTGGAGTGATCTTTAATGACATTAAAACCGAGTCATCTTTGTCATCTAGTAATGTAAATCCTGTTAGGGCACCGAAAATAAATCCAGTGACTAATATTATAAACATAGCGAGAATACTGGGCCATAGATTGCCTTCGGGTAATCTGTTTTCCATGTAAGGAATTAATAAATATCCAAGTATACCCATTAGGACTGGGTAGACTGCAAAGAATAAATACATTTTGTCTCTTAACATATTTTTTAATTCTGCCAATAGGACTGTTTTAAACATTATTACACCCCACTTTGTTTAACTGCGTAATCTTGAAATTTTGGTAATGCATAAAAGTAATATCCTAAAATTCCACCAAATAATAATAATCCCAAGCTCACAAAGTATTTGTAAGTAAATACATAACCTTCAAAGCCTGCATTTATTATTTCTTGAGCTGCTTGAATCGGACTAAACATTAGAATATTTTCCCATACTGGACCACTGATGATGCCCATCATCAGTAACACAAAAGGGATAATTAACGAAATCATTATAACTACTACATACATTAATAAACCCATGAAATCTTTAGAAAAATACGATAGTATAATTCCTCCAAGAGTGAATGAAGTTGTACACACCATGATTCCTATAAATAGTATTATGAAATTAATTTGTACATCCTTTACAAACACGAACACAATTACTAACAGTAAAGATGCAATTACGTTATGCACTGTATTGGCTATTAATTTAGAAACAATCAATTCTCTATTTGTTACTGGTGTTACAAGCATTGTTGAAATTGTTGATTCACTTTTTTCAAAGAACATCACGGCTCCAACAAACATCAAAGCCATTATTGTTGAGTCCATCATAACAAGTAATGGTAAGATTGTATCAAAGATTGAAGCATTTACAAAGTACAACATTACTCCCCATAAAATGGCAACTATGATACTAACAGAAGTAATATTATATTTATGTAATCTTATTAATTCACCTTTTACTAAGAATGTTAGTCTATTGTTCATCTTTAAGTTGTACTCCTGTTACTTTTATGAAAATATCTTCAAGTGTAGTTTCTCCACTATGTAATGTTTCAACTTCCTTTGTTTGTAAAAGGTTTAAGAATTCTTTATTTTTACCAATGTTATCTAAGGGAAACTCAATTGTAACTGTTTCGTTTTTTTCTTTATATTCTAATGTCATTGTTCTTTTTCCATATTTTATTTTAAGATTTCTTGGTGAATCCATTTCAATTATTTTACCTTCAACAATAAATGCTACACGGTCACATAATTGATCAATATCACTCATGATATGTGATGTAATAAAAACAGTTCCACCATTTTCTCTAAACTCTCTAATCATATCTTTTAAAATCATAGCGTTTGTTGGGTCTAATCCATTTGTAGGTTCATCCAAGAATAACATAGTTGGATCGTTTAACATTGCTCTAACGATATTTAATCTTATTTTCATACCCTTTGAAAACTCTCCTACCATCATATCTCTATCTTCCCATAAACCTACTCTTTTCATTAGTGACTCAATATCACCTTTCTTCTTGTAAAGTCTTAAGAAGAAATCAATGTTTTCCATGGCTGTCATTTTTGAAAAGTGGATTGGCATTTCAAAACTCACACCAATTTCTTCATAGAAATCATCTTTGAATTCAGTAATGTCTTTTCCGTTATATGAGATTTTTCCATCGAACTTCTCTAATATTTTTATCATAATCTTTTGAGTAGTGCTTTTACCTGCTCCACTAGGTCCAAGGAAACCGAAAATTTCGCCCTCTTTGATTTCAAAACTTATTCCATTAATTACATCTGATGTTCCTTTTGGGTATCTAAATTTTAAGTCTTCAACTTTAAACATCATTTCACCTATTCTACGCCTTTCTTGAATATGCTAATTAAATTATCTAATTTATCTATAAAACTATCCAAATCAAGATTGTCTTTTGAAAATTCCTTTGTTGTTATATTTGTTGTTAAAGTAAGTACTAAATCTGCAAAAGTTTCTGAATCAACATCTTCTCTTATAATTCCCTTTTGCTTATCACTTTCAATATATCCTACATAATAGTCTTTTGCTAATTTTAGGCCGTCTCCAGCAAGCTCATCATAAATCTGCCCTCTAGAGTTAAATAGATGTTTACCGATGCCTATATATTCTGGATGAGCATTAGCAAATTGAATTCCTTGTTTATATAGAACTCTAAATAGTTCTAAGAACGGAAGTCCTTCAATGTTTAGAAAATCATCTTTAAGATATTCCATTTTTTCATCTTGAATAATCTTAAACAAATAGAAGTACAAGTCTCTTTTATCTTTGAAGTATTGATAAAAGCTACCTCTTGGGATTCCTGCTGCTTTAATGATATTAGATAGTTTAGCTTCTTCAAAACTTCTTTCTGCAAACTCTATAAATGAAGCATTAATAATTCTGTCTTGTTTCTCTTGATCTAAATGTAAGAATGTTATTGTTGGAATCTCAACCACCTCCTGTTATGACAACTGTGTCATAAAGTAATTTTAGCATTAATAATTATTGTTGTCAACTATATTAATGCAATTCATTATTGCATTTCTTTTTGTGTTTACTAATATCTTGCTCTTTCGGATATTTATCTACTTTTATATTCTAATATCAATAAAATGTGTTAGAATACTTATGAGCTTTAATTACAAATTTAAGGGATGACAAAATATGAAAAATAAGAAGAATATTGAACTAATAGCATCTTTAAGCCTACTTCTAATACTTATTATTAGAATAGCTTTTTTTCTAAGAGATGGTAGTAGTGATTTAGTAGAATCAATATTGATATGGGTTATATACATAGGATCACTTGCATTTGCGGGATATCTAATTTATAAAGTATATAATAAAACTGAAAACTTTTTGAATAAATATAAAGACAAAATCTACCTTGCTGGTTTTGTTATTTTAATGGAGATTGGTTTTTCATTAGAAAACCACCTTCAGTTTAATACAATCCATATTTTCTCAGTTGTTCTAATGCTTATGTGTTTGATTATATTTTCAATGTTGCTTCCTAAAAGAGTAAGCAAAGTATTTGATATTGTATTTATGGTACTATATACAATCTATGTTTTTTCTCAAGATTTCTATTATCGATTATTTAATGATTTCTTTAGTTTTAAGGAGTTTGGGAATGTAGTAGAAGGGGCTGAATCGGCGGAGGGAACTTATCAATTTAGTTTCATCCATGTATATTTTGCTCTAATGTTAATAGTGTTTTTATCTTTGTACTTAATTCACAAAAATACTTCTCATATAAAATTTAACAAAAATACTTTTAAAAAGCTTTACGTTGTTCCATTATTGATCTTTTTTCTTGTGAATATTAATGCAGCTCTTCCTGTTAATGCAGCAAGATTGCATATGAGTGATCACTATTTATATTATTCTATTTTCTCCAAAGAAAGATTTGTGGCTAAGTTTGGAACTCTTAACTTGTTAGTAAGAGATTCAGTTGCACTATTAACACCGTCACTTACGACCAGAAGAGATTTAGAATATATTGAAGATTATTACGAGAATAATATCAAAATTCATTCTGAGAACGATTATACAAATATTTTCGAAGGTAAGAATCTTGTTTTTATAGTTGGTGAAAGTTTCGATTCTATAGTGGTAAGTGAAGAACTTACTCCTAATATCTATAAGTTAAAAACTGAAGGGTTAGACTTCCAAAATCATTTTACTCCAGTATTCCCTAGAACTACTTGTGATTCTGAAGTGATATTTACAACATCAATTATTCCATCTATTCAAGATGGTCCAACTTGTTATATATATAATGAGAATACTTTTAGTTATTCTTTACCTGAATTATTTAATAATGATAATTATGCTACAAATGCCTTTCATAATAATTATAAAGAGTTTTATACTAGACATATAATATACGATGGGTTTGGATATGATAATTTTTATGGACAACATGAATTAGGATTATCAGAAACGGACATCAGATATGATTCGATTTTTATGGAGGAATCTTTAGACTATTCAGTATTAGAAAATGAGCCATTCTTTAGTTTCATGTTAACATTATCAGGACATTCACCATATGAAATGACAAATCTTGCAGTTGAAAAACATTTTAATAGTGTAGATGAATATTATGGAGAAGATGCACCTCTAACAATTAAAAAATACATTGCTTCACAAATTGATGTGGACGTTATGGTTGGAGTTTTATTAGCTGATTTAGAAGAAAAAGGGATACTAGAGGACACTGTTATTATTCTAACAAATGATCACTATCCATATGCATTAGATCAAGATGCTTATGAGTCATATAAGAATATTGATGAAAACTATATGAAGAGCAAAGCCCCTTTATTTATTTGGTCTAGTGATATTGAACATGAAGTAATAACTAAGTTAACTAGTTCATTTGATATACTACCAACAATCGCTAATATGTTTGGATTAGAAGCTGATTTTAATAACTATATTGGTAATGATATCTTTTCAAATGACTATGAACCAGTAGTCTATTTTAAAGACTATTCGATATATGACGGAATACACCACTATGCATTATCAAGTACCTCTGAAGATAGTAATTTAGCATTAATTAAGTCTTCTAGTGAATATTATGAACTCTCAAGAAAGCTTCTAAAAGTTGATTACTTTAAATAACATAATAAAAGGCAAAGGATGATTTTATGAGCAAAAAGAAATCACTATACTACTTATTTATGGAATACTTAATTACATTGCTACTTGGAACATACATCTTTCTTAGTTATCGAGATTCAACAGATTTATTATTGTTACTATTAATAATTGATGTTTCAATGACATCTATTATTTTCTTGTTTAGCTTTATTCACGATGATTCATCTGTTTATGACCCTTACTGGTCCTTAATACCGGTTGTTATTATATTGATGTGGATGTATCAATTAGATAGTTATTCTATATCTTCAATGTTCCTATTATTTGGAGTTATCTTTTGGAGTTTAAGACTAACAACAAATTGGCTCATAGATTATAAAGGATTATCAGATGAAGATTTTAGATATGTTGAATTTAGAAATAAATTTAAAAAGTTTTACTGGA